>CAYZGB010000150.1:0-5158 GCA_964477915.1 uncultured Melioribacter sp.
GGATTTTGTCAGTAGTCCTTTAGTTCCTAATTGTCATTGCGAGCGAACGGAGTGATCCCGACAAAATAAATAAGTCGGGAAATCTCCGTAATTTAATCACTCCCGAATAATCCCGGAAATTGCGTCGCCCTCCCGACAAGTCGGGAGGGCTCGCAATGACATTCAAAAAACATCTCCCTCCGTCCGAAACAAAGTTTCGTGCATTAGTTCCGAACGAAATACAATTTCGTTCGGATTAAAAAAGATTTCTCCTCAATCGACTACGTCGATTTCATTCGAAATGACAGCGAAATCAGTTTTCCGTTTGAAATAACAAAATTGTGAGCGAAATTAAACTTTGTTAGAAGAATAAATTTCCAACATCAGCTAAAACAATTTTTCTTCGCCGTTATTTTTATTTTCGTTGTTTTCGGATTTTTCTCCGTTTCCGTTTTCTTCGTTTTTAAGTGAATCTTTTTCCGGCACAACGCGGGCAATATCGGCAATAGAATCGCCTTCTTTCAAACGGATTACACGAACGCCTTGCGTGTTGCGTCCCATAACTCGAATTTCTTTTACGGCTTGGCGAATTACCATTCCCTTTGTTGTAATAATTACAAGCTCATCGTTATCGCTTACTTCCATCATTGCAATTAATTTGCCATTCTTTTCACCGGTTTTAACGGTAATTACACCTTTGCCTCCGCGGTGTGTAATTCTGTAATCGGAAATATTGCTACGCTTTCCAAATCCTTTTTCGGTTACAACAAGCAACGTGTTTTCGCGTTTAACCACAATCATTCCAATTACTCTATCACCCTCGCGTAAGGAAATTCCGCGTACACCCGTTGCCGTTCTTCCCATTGGACGAACATCTTTTTCGTGGAAACGAATTGCCATTCCGTTTTGCGTACCGATAATAATATCGTTCGAGCCATCGGAAATTTTTACTTCAATTAATCTATCGCCTTCAACAAGATTAATTGCATTTATTCCGCCTTTTCGAACATTCGAATAAGCCGAAAGAACGGTTTTTTTAATTGTACCGTTTTCGGTTGCCATTACAAGATATTTATCGTCAGTGTACTCTTTTACGGTAACAAAAGCAGTAATTTTTTCGTCTTTTTCTTTTTCAATAAGATTTTGAATCGAGCGTCCGCGTGCGGCTCTTCCGCCTTCGGGAATTTCGTAAACTTTGAGCCAATAGACTTTCCCCTTATCGGTAAAGAACATAATGTAATGATGAGTTGATGCAATAAACATATGCTCGATAAAATCTTCATCCTTTGTTCCCGCACCGGTTACGCCACGGCCACCGCGTCCTTGTTTTCTGTAACCGCTTACAGGAAAGCGTTTGATAAATCCACGATGCGAAATTGTAACAACAACATCTTCTTCGGCAATAATATCTTCGAGCGAAAAATCTTTGTAATCGTAAATAATTTCGGTGCGTCTTTCGTCAGCATATTTTTTCTTTACTTCGAGCAACTCTTCTTTTATGATTGTGTTACGCAAATCTTCTCTATCCAAAATTCCGCGAAGTTTTTCGATAAGCTTAATTGTTTCCTTGTAATCGTTTTCAATCTTTTCGCGTTCCAAACCGGTAAGGCGTTGCAAACGCATATCGAGAATTGCCTTTGCCTGAATTTCGGTAAGTTTGAATTTCCGCATTAAATTGTTGCGTGCGGTTTCAACATCTTTCGATTTCTTAATCGTCTCAATAACTTCGTCAATGTTATCGAGAGCAATAATGTAGCCTTCCAAAATGTGTGCACGCTTTTCAGCAGCGGCAAGTTCAAAGCGTGTTCTTCTAATCAACACTTCCATTCTGTGATCGAGGAAGTGCTTCATTACTTCTTTAAGTGTAAGAACTTTCGGCGCCCCGTTAACAAGTGCAAGCATAATTACACCGAAAGTAACTTGCATTTGCGTGTGCTTGAATAATTGATTAAGAATTACTTCGGGTTGAGAATCGCGTTTTGTTTCGATAACTATTCTCATCCCGTCGCGGTCGGATTCGTCGCGAATATTTGTAATATCCGTAATTTTTCCGGCTCGGACAAGTTCAGCAATTTTTTCGATTAAGTTAGCTTTATTAACTTGATACGGAAGTTCGGTTACGATGATATTTTCGCGGTCGTTCTTTTGCTTTTCGATATTAGCTCTTGCACGAACGATAATTTTTCCGCGTCCGGTTTCGTAAGCACTACGCACGCCATCGTATCCGAAAATAATTCCACCCGTAGGGAAATCAGGTGCTTTTATATATTTCATTATTTCCGAAATTTCGATTTCTGGATTATCAATTAACGCAATTAATCCGTCGATAACTTCGCCCAAATTATGAGGCGGAATATTGGTTGCCATCCCAACCGCAATTCCACTTGCACCATTAATTAAAAGATTAGGCAAATACGAAGGAAGCACAATCGGTTCTTGAAGCGAATCGTCGAAGTTAGGTTGAAAATCAACCGTGTTCTTATCGAGGTCGCGAAGCATTTCGTCCGCAATTTTATGCAAACGAGCTTCGGTGTAACGCATTGCTGCAGGGCTATCGCCATCAACAGAACCGAAATTCCCTTGTCCGTCAATTAACGGATAGCGAAGCGAAAAATCTTGCACCATACGCACCAAAGTATCGTAAACAGCGGAATCGCCGTGCGGATGGTACTTACCAAGAACATCACCGACAATACGTGCCGATTTTTTGTACGGCTTATTATGAACATAACCTAATTCGTACATTCCGTAAAGTACGCGGCGATGCACCGGTTTTAGTCCGTCGCGAACATCGGGCAAAGCACGTGCAACAATAACAGACATTGCGTAATCTATGTAAGAGGATTTCATTTCCTCTTCGAGCGATTTCGGTTTTATTTTTTCAAACATTGTACTCATTTTTCAATCTCTTTTTTTACGTTGTTAAATATCCAAGTTTGCGTATTTTGCGTGTTTTTCAATAAAGGCACGACGCGGTTCTACATCGTCGCCCATTAATGTTTCGAAAATTTTATCCGCTCCAGCAGCACTTTCGAGCGTTACTTGAAGAACTGTTCGCGTTTCGGGATTCATTGTTGTTTCCCAAAGTTGTTCCGGGTTCATTTCGCCCAAACCTTTGTAGCGTTGAATTGTAACGCCTTTTGGTAAACCTTCCTCGGTTACTTCGATATTTCTTTCTTTTTTAATTTGATTTATAATTCTATCACGCTCTTCATCATCGAATGCGTAAAATTCAGATTTCCCTTTTTTCACTTTATACAATGGCGGTTGAGCAATGTAAATTCGCCCAGAAGTAATCAAATCCTTCATATAACGGTAAAAGAATGTCAAGAGCAAAGTTCGGATATGACTACCGTCCACGTCGGCATCCGTCATAATTATTATTTTTCCGTATCGTGCTTTTTCGGCATCAAAATCAGTCCCAATACCTGCACCTATTGCGGAAATAATGGTTTTTATCTCGTTGTTTTCTAAAATTTTGTTAATCTTGGCTTTTTCTACATTTAGGATTTTTCCGCGAAGCGGAAGAATTGCCTGGAATCTTCTGTCGCGACCTTGCTTTGCAGAACCGCCCGCCGAATCGCCCTCTACGATGTATAGTTCGGTATGTTCGGGATCGGAAATTGAACAATCGGCAAGCTTGCCGGGAAGATGCATTGAATCGAGAGCATTTTTTCTTCGGACAAGTTCACGTGCTTTGCGAGCAGCAAGACGTGCCTCGGCCGCACGCAAACATTTTTCGATTATCTTTTTACCAACAGAAGGATTTTCTTCAAGATATTCCGAAAGTTTTTCGCCTACAATTGTCTCAACAATCGATTTTACTTCGCTATTACCAAGCTTGGTTTTCGTCTGTCCTTCGAATTGCGGTTCAACGACTTTAACTGAAATTACAGCCGTTAAGCCTTCGCGGAAATCATCACCCGTAAGCGTAATTTTTTTGCTGTCTTTAATTAAATTATTTTTAGCGGCATAACTGTTTAACGTACGCGTAAGTGCAGTACGGAAACCGGAAAGATGCGTTCCGCCTTCGTGTGTGTTAATATTATTAACATACGAAAAAATATTTTCCGAATAAGCGGTCGAATACTGAAAAGCAATTTCAATCGGCGTATTGTCTTTTTCGCCTTCGATGTAAATCGGCTTGTGAATTGTATCGCGTGTTTCATTCAAGTATTTTACAAATTCAATAATTCCACCTTTGAAATGATAAACGGCTTCGTCTCCTTCTATTTCGTCTTTAATTGAAATAGTAACGGTTTTGTTTAAGTATGCAAGTTCCCGCATACGTTCAGCAAGTCGTTCAAATTGGAATTTTGTGGTTGTAAAAATTTCCGGATCGGGCTTAAATGTAACTTTTGTTCCAGTATCGTTAGGACTAACTTTCCCGATTTCTTTTACTTCGGTAACAGGTATTCCACGTCGATATTCTTGATAATATTTTTTTCCATTGCGTTTTACTTCAACTTTAAGCCATTCCGAAAGTGCATTTACTACCGACACACCAACACCATGCAAACCACCGGAAACCTTGTAGGTATTTTTATCAAACTTTCCGCCAGCGTGAAGCACGGTCATTACAACTTGCAATGCACTTACTTTTTCTTCGGGGTGAATATCAACAGGAATTCCACGACCTTTATCTTCTACGGTTACGCTACCGTCTTTGTTAATAGTTACTTTAATCGTATCGTTATATCCCGCAAGTGCTTCGTCAATGCTATTATCAACAACTTCGTTTACCAAGTGGTGCAAGCCACGTGGACCAACATCACCGATATACATTGCGGGACGTTTACGCACAGCCTCCAAACCTTTGAGAACATTGATGTTCTCCGCAGTATATCCGTTTTTATTATTGTTTTGAGCCACTTTTCTTTCCTTAAATAAATCTTATGTTTTTAACAACTTCTTTCTTAAAATATTTATTGATTTTTTCTATCATTGTTTCTTTATGAAAATTAAGTTCGCTTCTCCAAACCGAATTTTGAACACGTAAGAAAAGCGTTTTATTATTGATTTTTTTTGCTTTCGCTATTTTCTTGAAATCGGGGAAAATTTCCGCAAATTTTTCAACAACCTCGTTTTCAATAATAATATTTTGTATCGGTTCAAACTCCTTGCTTTGTAAAATATCGGCAACCGCCTTGGGTAAACTTTTACGCATTTGCAACTTTCC
>CAYZGB010000151.1:0-5117 GCA_964477915.1 uncultured Melioribacter sp.
ACATCCGAAATTTTATTTCGGTAAAATAATAGTCACGTAGAGACGGCAACTTTGTGGTAAAAAAATGAAATAGAATAACCAAAGATTCGTAGGAGCGACACAAAAAAATCAATAAAACGAAACAAAGTATCGTGTGTGAATTCCGAAAGAATTCAATTTCTTTGGAGTAAAATTTTAACCTTTGTACTTTTTCTTCTTATCTATGAAATTCATATTTCTAAACAAAATGGAATTCTGTAAAAGAGAAAATCACTTTTGGGAATTAGAAAGTAGGGAGGTAATTGCGAGGTTAGGAATTGAGTTTTTCTCTTAAAAGTTGCTCGGTATCGATGCCCCAAATTTGTCCTAAATAATCAAGCAATTGAATTTCTTGTTTTTCCAATCTATTATCGGCAACAATTAAATCCAAAATATACTCAACTAAATTAATTTTGCTTCTTAACGAAACATTATTTTTTAAGTAAATTGCCGCTTCGTTAAAAACTTGCATTTTTTCTTCGAGTGAAAGAGAATCGAGGAAAATCACTTCTTCTTCGAGGTTAAATTCGCCTTCAAAATTTTCTGCAAGAAAATCGAAAATAACTGTAATTTCCGAAGGATCGCTTTGCCCGTCTGCAATTGCGAAAATATTAAGAATGTAAAAACTTGCCTTAATTGAGTTCATTTTTTGTAAAAATTTGTTATGATAAAATAATCAAATTGATATCAAATTTTGTGATTAAAATCACATTTAACCGTTTGCCCTTTTCAATGCCTCTTTGATTAGGTTTTCCAAATCAATCTCGGCAATTTCATTTGCAATCTGATTTACAAGCGTTTCCGCTTTTTTCTGCGTAAAGCCCAAACTTACCAAGGCAGCAACCGCATCTGCTTTTACGGAATAAGTTTCCCGCGATGTTTCAAGATTTGCTTCTACAACGCCGCCGATTTTATCTTTTAGCTCAAGAATTAACCTTTCCGCAGTTTTCTTCCCAATTCCGTGAATGCTTTTCAGTTTAATTAAATCCTGATTGCGTATTGCTTCAATTAACTCGGCAGACGAAATACCGGAAAGCACACTAATTGCCAATTTGGGACCAATCCCACTTACACTTATCAGAAGTTCAAAAACATTTTTCTCTTCTTGTTCGGCAAATCCGTAAAGAGAAAATTCGTTTTCCTTTACGTGCAAGTAAGTGAAGATTTCCGTTTCGTTTCCTTTTTCAGGGATTTTATCGAATGTAGTAAGCGAAATATTTACAAGATAACCTACACCTCCAACGTCAATTAAAACTTCGGTCGGTTTTTTCGAAATTATTTTGCCTTTTAAATATCCAATCATTTTTTGCTCAATTTTATTGTTTTACTATTTCTGGATTTTCCTCGATGAATTTTTTCCACGAGCCGCTTCCTTTACCCGCAAAATTTTTACGGAATGCGTGACAAATTGCAACGGCAAGCGCGTCGGTTTCGTCGAACCGCATTTTCGTATCGTTCGGAAAACCGAGTAATTTAAAAACCATAAACTGAACTTGTTCTTTTGTTGCGGCACCTCGTCCTACAACGGATTGTTTTACCGTACGCGGCGAATATTCAAAAATTTCGATTTCGTTCATTGCCGAAACAAGCATCGAAATTCCGCGTGCGTAACCTATTTTCATTGCCGATTGAACGTTCTTGCCGTAAAAAGCGGTTTCGAGTGCAAGTTCGTCGGGATTGTGAATTTGGATTTCTTTATTCAACATTTCGAAGATTATTTTCAAACGTCGAGGCATTGTTTCTTTAACGGAAGGTGAAACAATTCCGGAACTAATGTAAGCAAGTTTGTTGTTTTTAAAAGAAATAACCCCGAAGCCTGTATTTACGGTTCCGGGGTCAATTCCGAAAATTATCATTTTTTACACATCTAAAAAGTTAGCGTTCGAATAAACATTTTGAACATCATCGTTATCTTCGAGTGCATCGATTAATTTCATTACTTTTTCAGCAGTATCGCCCGATACATCAACGGTATTTTTTGCAATCCATTGTAACGATGCATTTTCAATTTCAAGACCGGCATCTACAAGTGCACGACGCACGGGTTCAAAATTTTCCACTTCGGTTGTAACTTCAAAATATCCTTCTTCTTCGGAAATATCTTCTGCACCGGCATCAAGAACAATTTCCATAATATCATCTTCGGTTTTGCCTTGAGTAGGGAAAGTAATTATTCCTTTTTTATCGAACATCCAAGCAACCGAACCGGTTTCGCCAAGTGAACCGCCGTGTTTGTTAAAAAGATGACGAACTTCGGCAACAGTGCGGTTTTTGTTATCGGTTGCGGCTTCCACTAAAATTGCAACTCCGCCGGGACCGTAGCCTTCGTAAGTTAATTCGGTGTAAACAACTCCTTCGAGTTCACCAGTTGCTTTTTTTATTGCACGTTCGATGTTATCCATCGGCATATTTGCCGCTTTGGCGTTATCTATTGCAAGGCGAAGTCTCGGATTTCCGCTCGGATCTCCGCCACCTTGACGTGCAGCAATTGTTATTTCCTTAATCAGTTTAGTAAAAAGTTTTCCTTTTTTTGCATCGAGTGCAGCTTTTTTTCTTTTAATTGTTGACCATTTTGAGTGTCCCGACATATTAAACCTCTGTGTTCTTTATTTTTACGTCTTTTATTTTCAATTGTGGGAAAGGTTTTTCCCATTTATAAAATTTGTCAATCGTAAAAACAATATCCATTAAAATATCGTTTTTGTCAATATTTTCAAAGCGGGAAGCAAGATTAAATGCAATAAAATCAAACGCTTTCGGTTTGTGCTTTCCGTTTTGATAAATAATTCCCATTAAATGATTTGAGCCTATTTTATGCGGTTCGCCGTGGAAGCGAACATTTTTAGCGTAAAAAACGGGGCGCAAATTTCCAGGGCCGAACGGAGCAAATTGATCTAAAATACGAATAAATTTCGGAGTAATTTCCGTAAAACTAATTTCGGAATCAATTTCAATTTCTGGAATTGTTTCTTCTTCGGTAAGGCGTTCATCCAGCTTACGATTAAAACATTCGCGAAAGGCATCGATTTTATCTATTTCAATTTCAAGTCCGGCAGCTGCTTGATGTCCTCCAAATTGAATGAGAGAGTCTTTACATTCTTCAAGAATTTCATAAATGTTTACGCCTTTAATACTGCGTGCCGAGCCTTTTGCCACACCATCGATTGTTGTTAATATAATTGACGGTTTGTAATATTTTTCAACCAATCGTGAAGCTACAATTCCAATTACGCCCGGATGTCCGTCATCAACGTGTAAAATAATTGATTTGTCTTTTTCCAAATCGAGAGTTTTTTCCGCCAAATCAACAGCAAGCGAAAATGTTGCTTCGTCAACTTCTCTTCTTCTGATATTTTCTTCTTCAAGCACATTGGCAATTTCAAGTGCTTGCTCGTAATCATCAGTAGTAAAAAGCTCAACCGCACGCATTGCATCTCCCATTCGTCCTACGGCATTAATTCGGGGGGCAACAGTGAAAACAATTTGATTTGATGAAATATTACCGAGATTAACTTTTGCTCTTTCCAACAAAGCTCGAATTCCCGGACGCGGATTGTGGTTTATTTTTTCTAATCCGTATCGAACAAGAATTCTGTTTTCATCAACAATCGGAACAATATCCGCGGCACTTGCCAACGCAACTAAATCGAGATATTGCATCGCAGCGTCTTTCATCCCAACCATATCGCCGATTGCTCGTGCAAGTTTGAATGCAACGCCTGCACCGCAAAGGTATTTGAACGGATAATCATCACCGGGCTTAAGCGGATCGAGAACCGCAACGGCATCGGGCAAAGAATCTTTCGGTTGATGATGATCGCAAATGATTGTTTCAATTCCCAATTTGTTTGCGTAATCAACTTCTTCAACCGCCGTAACACCGCAATCGACCGCAATTACCAAATCCGAGCCACGTTCTTTAATTGCTTCCATTCCTTCTTTGGAAAGTCCGTAGCCTTCGGTTAAACGCTGCGGAATGTAAACATCGACGTTTGCATCGAGTTCTTTTAGGAAAAGATACATTAGTGACGAAGCACAAGTGCCGTCAACATCGTAATCGCCGTAAACGGTAATTTTTTGATTTCCGGTAATTGCTTCAATTACACGTTTTGCGGCGGTTTTCATTCCATCCATTAAAAACGGATCGTGAAGTTTTTCGAGCGAAGGACGGAAAAAACTTTTGGCTTCGGCAAAAGTTCTTACATTCCGTTGAAGAAGTAAATTAGCTAATACGTAAGAAATATTCAGGCTATCGGAAAGCGCAAGTATATCTGTTTTATCAGCCGAATTTTTAAATACCCATCTTTTATTCATCATTTTTTTATTCGGAAGAAACGAATAAGGACGCAGGTTTATAAGCCGAATTCTGTAATCCCGCAAAAACGGGACGGCAATTATTTATCTCGACTTTACGTTACCGTTAAGCTCAAGCGGCCTACCCAAGGAACGATTCGGAGCGGACAACTCCGTTCCAGAGTGGAAGTTCCTCCTATTTGGCCTTGCTCCGGGTGGGGTTTGCCTTGATCCCGAATTGCTTCGGGACACCCGTAACGGGACCTCCGATATTACTATCGGAGCGGTAGGCTCTTACCCTGCCTTTTCACCCTTACCCCGAAAAAATCGGGGCGGTATATTTTCTGTGGCACTTTCCGTGAACTTGCCATTACAGCAAGTCCCCCGGGCGTTACCCGGCACCCTGTCCTACGGAGTTCGGACTTTCCTCTATTCGGTTTGAATACCGAATAGCAATTGCCAAACCTGCGTCATTAATGTTTCTTCCACTCTCTTCTTTTCTTATTAAATAATTGTTACTAAAATAAAAAAATTCCCTCAAAAATTCTTGCTTTAAACAATTATCAAAAAGAATGGTTCTTACGTTTGGTTTAATAGATTGAACAACAAATTTTCAACAATATTACTCGAATGAATTCTCAACTCCATCAGAAACCGAGTTGCGGACGGAAATAGCATTAGAAATTTTATTCCCAGAATGTAAAAAGATTTCTCTTCAGCCTACTCCGTATGCTTCGTTCGAAATGACAGCAAATAATACAAAAGTCCCGTAGGGAAGACAACTTTGTAGTAAACGAAAATATAAA
>CAYZGB010000152.1:0-5101 GCA_964477915.1 uncultured Melioribacter sp.
AAGGAATAGTGTGAACTTCCGTCAAGTGCTTCGGCATTAAGTTTGTAAATATAAACACCGGAAGCAAAGTTATTGGCGTTCCAAATTACGCTATGATAACCGGCTTCTTGAACTCCATTTACTAATTCGGCAACTTTTTGTCCAAGTACGTTATAAACGGAAAGTGTAACCTTTGCAGCTTTCGGAATACCGAATTTAATTGTACTTGTAGGATTAAACGGGTTCGGATAATTTTGCATTAATTCGAATTTGACCGGTAAAGTTTCGCCTTCGTTTTCAACATCGTTCGGAGGCATTTCCATATTAAGATAGTGAATTGCGTTACGTAATAAATGACCTTTTGCTTCATTATCTGAAATTGCGGCAAAATTGAATGCGAAATAAACTACTTTCGAATCGTATGCAATAATCGAAGCAAGATTATTATAATCCGTCCAACTTCCAATTACTTCATCAGGATTTGCAGGATCCATCGAGTCTTCATCTTCCCACTGATTGTAACTGTGATTAATTACATCCGGTAAAGGATATGGTGTTCTCCAAAGCGGATGACGTGGTTGATTAGCCTTAATATTTCCGCTGTTGTCGTGTTCCCAACCGGTTACGTGTAAAATAGAATCGGCAATTGGTTCATCTCTGTTCGAATATCCCAATTCGCCACCTTCAATAAGCAATGCTCCGTCGTTGTTTACATATTCAATAAGATTATTTTGAATATTATTTGGAATAGCACCACTTGCATTACCTTGTGCGAAAATTAATCCCGAATAATTTGCCCAAGTTGCGGGGTCACTTGTAGAAGCATCTTCTTTTGTAACTGTAAATCCCCAGGCTTGTAATGAATCATAAATTTCATTAGAGGAAAGTTTAATTCCGCTTAAATCTTTTATCGGAATAGTACATTCTTTATCTGCAAAATGATTTTTCGTATCATTTGCCAAAACCAAAATACCGGAAGGTAGTTCAAGTGTAAAATCCCAATTAGCATTTTCGGTTACCGAAATTAAAGTATCAATTTGTTTATAACCACTTGATTTTACTTTTACTCTGAAATCAAAATTTACGAGTGTATCGGCAAAATAACCATTATTATTTGCATAAGCATTTAAGGTTTTGTAAAGCTCATTTGTATCGAAACGATAAATTTTAATTGTTGCATCAAGCGGTTCACCGTCCATATTTTTAACGGTTCCGGTAATGTAGCTACTCGGAGCAGAGGAGAGTGTAATCTCCAAATTGTTTGACGGATATTCAACGAAATATGTTTGTTCATCCGCTTGATAACCAAATGCCATTGTTTGAATTAAAATGTTGCCAAGAGGAATTTGCTTGTTAGCATCAAATGAGCCGTTGTATCCGGTAGTTACGTTGAAAATTTCTTCGCTTCCATCTGCTGTGTAACCACGAACAACAGCACCGCTGATTGGGTTTCCGTTCGCATCGTAAACAAATCCCGTAACAGTAGCTGTTGCTTTAATTACCGGGAAAGTTTCCTGATAGAAATTATATCCATCTTGAACAATAAATGCAGTAACAGAACCGGTTTCATCGGGTGTGTAATTAAATGTATTTGCATTTTCGGTAATAAATCCGTTTCCTTCGGCAAGGTAAACAGTTCCACTTTGAGGCGAACAGGAAATTGTTGCAGGAAGTCCAACTGTCAATGTATCCACCAAACCATAATCGGTCGAAACAGTTAAATCCGCATTTGTAAAATCAGTTGCACCGGTAACTTGTAATGTATCTTTGAAAAGCAAATAAGAATCTGCTGGACGTTTTCCATAAACAATTACATAAGGTCCAACCGGTGAATTAACTGAAAATACCGCTTGTCCGTTTGCATTTGTTGCGATAGTATCAATGAAATAACCTGGTGCTGAGACCCAAACGTTTACGTTTTCCATTGGTAAGTTACTTGTATCGCTAACAGAAACCGTAACATCGGTTGTAGTAGAAACTTGAACACTCGATGGATTAAGCGTTACGTTAGCCGGTACAATAGCTTGAATTGTTTCGATGTGAGGAATTTTATTTAATGCTGTAATTGTTAATGTGTATTCACCTGGAACAGTTAAAGGCGAATCGAATTGCAATGTTGCGTGTCCGTTTTCATCCGTTAAAGCACTTGTAATTAATTCGCCGTCTTTTGTTAATCCTATTAGCGCCATTGGTGCGTCAACATCAACATCAAAAGTTTGCGAACCAATTAAAAGAACCGGTAAGTGCGAAACCGTCATTTCCGAAGGCTCGCCCCAGTAAATCATAAGGGAAGGATCGCCGAAAAGTTGGTATATTTCCCAGTAATAAGTCGAACGGCTTGATCCGGAAGTCATTACTGCAAAATCTCCAACGTAAACCATTGCAATTTGTGTAGTCAAATCATTTGTAATAAATGCCGCATCGTAAGCACCCATTGTGGTTTCTTCAAAAGTTGGTGTAACGCCATCGCCAACGTGATCGAAATATCCGGTTGACCACCAAACATCTTCATCCCAGTAAGTTGAATTTGTTCCACCGATGTAACCGATACCACCGCCGTTTGCCTTACGTAGCCAAGCCTCGCCAAAGCATTCGCCGACTTGCATACTGGCGGTTAAACAAGCATTACCTATTGCAAGAGTGTATTTACCGTCGTTTGTAAAATTATGAACATCGCTAATGGTCATAGTTGGATCTGCCCAAGACGTTTCACTTCCGTGAGCAGTATAATTAATAAAAGCTACGCCGTTATCAACATCATTAATAATTTCTTGTTCAAATTGTCCACTACCGGTAGTTTCGTACATATTTGTATTAAATCCGTTAGCTTCGTTGTAATAATATTGTTGTCCATAGCGAATTGTCGGATAGCCGTGTGTTTCTGCATGGGAAGGATCCCAGCCGGCAATTAAAGTAATATTATTTAAGTAAGAAGGATCGGCAATCTGAAATTTTTCGTAATAAAGAGTTTTATCAACATAAGGTTGGAGTTCATCAACAGTACGTGCAGAAAATCTTGCACCGTAAATATCGGGAATGTTGTCGCCCGTAACATCAACAAACGGCAAATCGGTTACGTGTCCGCCGGTTGTTCCGTCGAATGGTGGAATTTGTTCGGTATCTCCAACAAAAAGAACATAGGTTGGCGCGGGGTCGTCTTCCGTTGCATTATTATATAAATCATGAATAAATTGTTGAACTTCTGTACGGTTTGCTGTTCCGTCAAATGTGTAAAGAATAATATTAAATCCTTGTTGTGTTTTCCAATCGATAAACGGTTGCATTGTTTCTGCAAACATATTGGGCATAATTATTACATATTTTTCCGGAAAGCGAATTAATGATTGCGGATCGTCTTTTACATCGAGTTTAATCATATTTTTCATACTTTGTTCAAAATCGGGCGAATAGTAAACACGATGTAGTTTTTCGGTAGCAAAATAATCAGCATTTTCAAAAGTGATTTTAACCGTAAGATTTTCCAAAACTTTTATTTTATTTTCTACCGGATTGTATTGTACAGGAGCAATTTTCATTAATGCCAAGCGTCTGTCTCTCATAATTCCCAAAATATTTACAGATGCAGTAGGTTCGCTGTAAAATTTATTTTGATTATAAGTTGCTTGGTCAAATTCAAAAGGAACTGTTGCAGGATCAACACTTTTAGAAAGGGAAGGTTGGACAGGCATCAATTTATTTGTTATTCCTTTTTGAGATAAGTCAATAATTTTTTCGTTATACGAAACAACAGTTGTTTTAACCGATGCTCCAATAGGGATTTCAATAATTTTATTTATCATCGGCGTATTTGGTTTACCAATTGTGTGAGAATGATGATAACGTGGAATAATTAATTGTGTAAAAACTCCGGCTTTCGTTTGCACGTTAAAATATTTTAATTCGCCTACATTAATTTTTACTGTAATTCCATCATCGGATTTTGATATTACTTTAATTCCGTTTTGTTCGGAATTCAACTTAATCGTTTGTGCGGAAATTGTGTAAAATCCGAGAAGCAAAAGGATAGAAATTAGTTTGAAAAATTTCATAAATTACCTCGTAATTATTTAATTGATTTAATATTGCATATTAAACATATCCTGTAATAAGTGCAAAAATTATTCCTAAATTTTATTGTGTGTAAAAGGTTAAAAATAAAGGATATTCCAGTACGATTTCTAATAAAAGTGTGTAAAATGGAAACAATGTGTAATTGAAATAAACAAAAAAAGCGGCATAAAGCCGCTTAAAAAATTATGAATATGAAGAGTTTATTCACTAATTGCTTCTAATTTTTCGACCTCTTCAGCAGAAAGAATTTTTTCCAAATCGAGCAAAATTAAAAGTCTATCGTCAAGTTTACCTACCGCAGTAATATATTCGGTTTTAATTCCGGCAATCATCGAAGGAGCAGGTTCAGTAATGCTTTTGGGAATTCTCAAAACTTCTTTTACTTCATCAACAATAAATCCAACCGTATTTTCCTGAATTTCGACAACAATAATTCTTGTTTTAGCATCGTTTTCAATTGTGGGCATATTTAGTCGCTTACGAAGGTTTACAACCGGAATAATTTTCCCGCGAAGATTAACAACACCTTCAACAAAATCCGGAGCGTTTGGTACTTTGGTAATTGTAAGCATTCTGTTAATTTCTTGAACTTTAAGAATATCAACACCAAATTCTTCATTACCAATTTTGAAGCTTACAAGCTGTAAAATTTCTTCGGTTGCTATGGTATCTTTTTGTTCGTTCATAGTTTCCCCTGTAATTATTTCTTACAAATTATAATCGGAAATATATAAAATAAGTTTAGATTTTCATAAAGTATATTGATATTCTTTTAAAATTAAATTAAATTAATTTCCAAATTTTTATGGAGTATTAATTGAAGGTTATTCTTCTTTATTTTTTTCTTTTTTTATTTCCAACCCAAATTATTTATTCCCAATTGTTATCTCCGCCTTATTATAAATAAAAAATTACCGAGCGTTTATATTGAGCATATTCTTAGCGAATTTCATTCAGATATTGACATAAATGGCGATGGCGAAAAGGAATTTTTTATCACTAATACTCCTGCCAAAACAAGAGCAATTCAATTTTACAAGAAAAATTACCA
>CAYZGB010000153.1:0-5072 GCA_964477915.1 uncultured Melioribacter sp.
TTAGGAAGCGATCGTGAGCATCTTTAAATATTTTTACTTCAACCGGTTCATACTGTTCGTTGTATTTTTTTTAATCAAGTCTTAATTGATTAGAAATTTTTTTAGTAAAAATAGTAACCTTAACACTTTTTCCCCTCTTTGTAAAAAGTGTCAATACAGTATCGTCAATATAGTTATCAATCAAAATAATTGATTTTTTAGCGCTACGTATTAAATCAGAAACAAAGGTATAGGCATCAAAAATTTGTCCGTTAAAAAATATGCCTTGTTTGGGTTTTATGCTTTTGTCTTCAAGTTCCTTAAATAGTCATTCAAAATTTTCATCGTGTTTGATAAGTTTTTGCTCGACTTTATCCAAGCGTTGAAACAATTCCGCATTGGCAGTAAAAAATCTTTTCATTTCTACAAATACATGAATGATTTGTATGCTTGTCCTTACTGCTGTTTTAGTTCGTAGAACAGCCGAAAGCATTGCAATGCCTCGTTCAGTAAAAGCATAAGGTAAAGTTCTTCGTTTTGCGGTCGCATTTTGCGATTGCAAATCACTTTTAACTTCTGCTATCGCAATTTGCGATTGCAAATATTCCCATTCTTTTTTAGTTAATTGAAACATAAAGTCATCTGGAAATCGTTCAATATTTCGTTTAACTTGTTCATTTAAACGTCTGGTTTCTACTCCGTAAATTTCCGCCAAATGATAATCAAGCATTATTTGAACACCCCGAACAGTAAAAATTCTATTTTGAATATTTTGCAGTTGCACTATCTCATTTTTCATTTTCAATTATCCGTTTCAAATTTTCCATTATTTAAGCACTGTTGCGATTTTTAAGTTCGCTAAAAATTTCACCAATTTTTATCCAATAGTATCAGAACTTTTTTTGGGGTTTTTCTTTAAATTTTTTCAAATATGGAAAAATTTTTGGTTTACAAAAAGATTTCTCCCGATTTGTTAGGATTTTCTATTTGTGCGTTGAATTTTGATTTTAGATTTTACATTCCTCAAAGAATTTGCTCAATTAATATTTTCAAATTAATTATTCCGTAAAATAAAAATCAAATATATTATTTCCACTCTCAAAGTGAATTTATGCAATA
The DNA here is from genome assembly GCA_964477915.1 of uncultured Melioribacter sp. Lineage (GTDB taxonomy): Bacteria > Bacteroidota > Ignavibacteria > Ignavibacteriales > Melioribacteraceae > WGAL01. The sequence continues at coordinate 1,099 of CAYZGB010000153.1, forward strand.
AAATGAGACTTCACACTGCTGCGAACTCGCTAATAAATTCAAGACTTTCCGCAAACGGCTTATTTTTGAAATAATAGTGAATACCCGAGTGAGTAAAATTTAAAATCTAATAAAATCATTTATCCTAACACCCATTGTGAAAAATACTCTGTTAACAAATTCTTTCGGTTCGATAACACTATCATCACCCCACGACCAAATAATCCGAATTGGGCCAACGATTGAATCGTAAGTTAATCCAACACCGGTTCCAAAGAAAATTTTTGAAGGTTTTTCTATTTCGGGATTAAAGAAGCTTAACTCGTAATTAAATAATGTATTTCCGTAAAGATCGAGATAAAAAGCATCCCAAAAATTCAAATGATATTCGAGGCGAATAAAATGTAGTTTGGAAAAGAAACCTGCTCCATATTCCCAACCGATAAAATTTGAAGGACCACCAAAAATCTGCGAAATACGAGGAAATGGTTCGTCTCCGAGCGACTCAAAATATTCACCCATTATTCCAAACCCATGAATACCAAAAGTCTTATAAAGTTCAGCTTGTATTGAAAATCTTAAATAATCGTAATGCGCACCCATTTTTTTATTACTGTAATAAAGCTCACCCAATACATATAAACCGTTATGTGGTAAATTGAAATCATCGAGTGCATCGATTGTGAGAACTGCAAAAACATCGTAAAGATGATAATTTACATCTTCATAACCACCAAAACCGGTACTGGGATGTAAATTAATCCATTCAACATTGTAGCCAACTTCCAAATTAGAAAATCTTGTTGGAGTAAAACCAATGCCGATTTTATTAGATAAAGTTTTATAATAGTAACTACCTAAAGCCGCAGAGGCTTTTGAACCATATAAATTTTGCGATCTTTTTAAATATTTGAAATTCCAAAACGGATAAACTATATCGTCAAGAGTTCTACTTGGGAAAGATACTTTAGATTTAAACGCTTGCAAACCGGAAAAAGCACCAAGTACGTCCCATCTTAAACCAGGAATAAGACTGGAATTGACTTTTAATCCCAACAATCCAACAAGATGGTACGCATCGTTGTAATTATACCCAAAGTAAATTTCTTTCATATAATCGGTGCTAATATCGAACAATAAGCGAATATCATTTTCACCTTCGGGAAAAATTTCGAAACGGATTGTTTTGAAATAACCGAATGAATACAAATATTGAATTTTATCGAAAAGCTTATTTAAGTTAAGCGGTTTATTTTTCAGAGATTTAAAAACTCCAACAAATAAATTTTCATCAATTCGCTTTTGTCGTCCCGTCATATAAATATCGTAATCCAATACAACCGGATTTGGGTTTTCAACTATTTTAACATCTACGCTTACACTATCACCTTTAATTATCGGTTTAGCTTCAATCTTTTTGATAAAAGGATTTGCAGTAAATTTTGCAATTCTATTTTGTACTTTCGAATTATCAAAAGCCTCACCAATCTCAAGTCCAAGCATTTTTGCAACTTGTGTTTTCGTAAATAATTCCGCACCATCAACATTAACGGAATTAATTATTTGTTTACTTCGCTCATTATCTAATTTCTTTTTAAGTCTAATAAAAAAATCAAGATGATCATACACAGCCTTTTTGCCGCGTGCAATTAATTGAGTAATTTTTTCTGGAACAAAATCACCCGGTGTAAATCCATCAACATTTTGCGGAATGTAGATATCACTTAATCTAATATTCTTATTCAAAATATTAAAGCGTGGAATATCCATCGTACGGTTTAAGATAGACATTAAATCGTGCAATTCATCTTTCCCTTTCGAGGGCGAAGTTAAATTCAAACCGATTACAACATCGGCTCCCATTTTTTTCACAACATCAACCGGAAAATTATTAACTACTCCACCATCAATTAAAAGTTTGTTGGTGTAATCGGTCGGACTAAAAACAGTAGGAATTGACATAGTAGAACGCATTGCATAAGCAAGTGAACCTTTGTCTAAAACAACTTCTTTACCGGAGACAAGATCGACAGCAACAACTTTAAGCGGAATAGGTAAATCGTTAAAATTTTTAATTGTCTCGAATGGTGTGGTAAATTTTAACAATGTAGTTAAAATACTTTGTCCGTAAATTAATCCTTCGGGCAATTGTGGAATGTAGTTATTAGCAAGTTTTAACACAAGTTGTTCTTTTGCTCGTGTTTCTTTTTCGATAAACGGAAGTTCTTCCCGTGAAGGAGAATCATTAAAAAGAGATTCCCAATTTATTTGATTTAATACGACATTTTCAATTTCTTTTGGGGAATAACCCATAGCAACAAATCCACCTACAAGTCCGCCCATACTTGTTCCTGCAACGAAATCAATAGGAATTCCCAACGAGTCAATAACTTCCAAAGCACCGATGTGTGCAAAACCTAATGCTCCACCGCCGGCAAGTGCAATTCCGATTTTTGTTCTTTTATTATTTTCCGCAAAAAGAGTAATTGCCACAATTAATAAAAACGCAACAGTCTTTTTCATAATTCACCTTCTTTTTCATAATTCACCTTTTGAATTAAATTTAGATTTGAATAAAATAATAAGAAAAAATGTGCAGAAATTAAAATTTAACAGCAAAAGTAATGATTAAAAAAAGGAGTTTATCTCCGAACGAAAATGTATTTCGTTCGGAAGAAAATCGCTGAAATTCCCTGAGATTGCCACGCCCCGATTTGTTATCGAGGCTCGTAATGACGGATTATTTTTTCTCTTTACGAAACTGAGTTCCATAAAGAAAATATTTTTTTCAGAAATATATTGAAGCAAAAACGATAACTTAATCTTATTTTTATTAATTTTGTGTATCGTAAAAACATTAAATGATACAACAGAAATAGGAGATTGAAAAATGGCACGTAAAAAAATTGCATTAATCGGCGGTGGCCAAATCGGTGGTGTTTTGGCACAATTGATTGCTCTAAAAGAATTGGGCGATGTTGTAATGTTCGATGTTGTTGAAGATATGCCGCAAGGCAAAACACTTGAAATTGCTGAGGCTTCACGCATTGAAAGATTTGATATGAAACTTAAAGGAACCAACGAATACAAGGATATTGAAGGTTCCGACCTTGTAATTATTACCGCAGGTGTTCCTCGTAAACCAGGAATGAGCCGTGAAGATTTGCTTACAATCAACGCAAAAATTATGACAAGCGTAGCCGAAGGCGTTAAGCAATACGCTCCGAATTCTATTGTAATTATTATTTCCAATCCTTTGGATACGATGGTTACTTTGTTCCAAAAAGTTTCCGGCTTTTCGCACGAAAGAGTTATCGGGCAAGCCGGCGTTTTGGATTCTTCCCGTTTTGCTTCGTTTATCGCTTGGGAACTTGATGTTTCCGTACAAGATGTAAACGCAATGGTTTTGGGTGGACACGGCGATACGATGGTTCCGCTTATTCGTTATGCAAATGTAAACGGTGTGCCGGTAATGGAAATGCTCGAAAGAAAATACAAAGACGAAGCAAAAGCAAAAGAAGTAATGGATGCAATGATCGAAAGAACCCGCAAAGCCGGTGGCGAAATTGTTGGATTGCTTAAAACGGGCTCTGCGTTCTTCTCACCCGCAGCTGCTGCTATTACAATGGCTAAATCAATTTTGTTGGGAGAAAAACGCTTATTACCTTGCAGTGTTTACTTAAAAGGTGAATTTGGCGTTGACGGCTATTATGTTGGTGTTCCAGCTGTTTTGGGTGAAAACGGAGTTGAACGTGTAGTTGAACTTTCGCTTAACGAAGAAGAACAAGAAGCATTTAACAAATCAGTTGAAGCAGTTAAAAATTCCGTTGCCAACCTTGAAAAATTAGGCTTCTAATAATTTTCTGATTTACATTTCTAAGCCGTCCAAACCCGGGCGGCTTTTTTTTTGCCACATTAAAATAGAACACGGATTACCCGGATCTTTTTGCGTGAACTGTGAACTGATTTTGTTCGTAGTCAGTCGTCCTTTGTCC
>CAYZGB010000154.1:0-5004 GCA_964477915.1 uncultured Melioribacter sp.
GAAAGTAATTGCAAACGACCCTCCTCGTTCCGATAAAGGTGAAATTGGATTTTCTTCTTTGGAGGAAACTCTTTCTGCCGATATTATTACTTTTCACGTTCCTTTAATTAAACAAGGGAAATACAAAACTTATCATTTATTGAATAAAGAAAACCTAACTTTTTTACCGAAAGAATCTATAATTATTAATACATCTCGCGGTTCGGTAATCGATAATATTGCCTTATTCGATTTTGTAAAAAATAACGGAAATCCACTTGTACTCGATGTTTGGGAAAATGAACCGAACCCTTATCACGAATTGGTAAGGTTGGCAGATATATCAACACCACACATTGCAGGTTACTCTTACGACGGGAAATTAAACGGAACAAAAATGGTTTTTGAAAAACTGAATAAATTTCTTCGAACCAACTATAAATGGCAATTTGGAGATGAGCAGAATTTATCAATCATTGATTGTCGCCCGTTTAAGGATAAAGAAGAAATATTAAGAAAAATTTTCAACTCTGTTTATCGTGTTGATAAAGATAGCGAAACTTTTAAGAATAAATTTTTAAGTTCGGAAAACGCAACATCTGTGTTCGATATGTTTAGAAAAAATTACCCCAAACGTTTAGAACTTAGTCACTTTAAAGCAATAATCAATACAGAAACAGATGCTTCGTTTTTAAGAGATTTTCGAGTTGATTACGAAATTAGATAAATAAAAAAAGCCCCGAAATTACGGGGCTTAAACGATGTGGGAACTAGAGGATTCGAACCTCTGACCCCCTGCTTGTAAGGCAGGTGCTCTGAACCAGCTGAGCTAAGTTCCCTAAAAATTTCAAAGAGAAGTGTAAAGATAATTTTATTTGAAAATTTTTGCAAGCGGAAAATTAATTTAATATTCATTAAAATGTTTATAATTGTTTTCTCTTGTTTTTTCAGTATGTTCACAAAATTAAATTAATATCACTCTATAAAATTAGGATTAAAATGCTATCGTTTGAAAAAAAGAAAATAATCGGAATGGTTCATGTGGAGGCTTTGCCGGGAACACCTCTTTACAAAGGCTCCGTAAAAAAGATAATTACGAAAGCCGTTAAAGAAGCATTGGTTTACACAGAAAGTGGAATTGATGCAATTATGATTGAAAATATGCACGACGTTCCATACTTGAAAGGAACAGCCGGATTTGAAATTGCTACTCTAATGGCTGTTATAGCTTATGAAATCAAACGAAATACAGGCTTGCCTCTCGGTATTCAAATTTTAGCAGGGGCAAATAAACAAGCACTTGCAGCTGCACTTTCTTCCGGTGCGGATTTTATTAGAGCGGAAGGTTTTGTTTTCGGACATCTTGCGGATGAAGGATTATTTGAATCCGACGCAGGAGAGTTGCTGCGTTACAGAAAACAGATTGACGCCGAACATATTAAAATTTTTACCGACATTAAAAAGAAGCATTCTTCTCACGCAATAACAGGCGATATTTCAATTTCGGAGACGGCAAAAGCTGCGGAGTTCTTTTTAAGCGACGGTGTAATTGTAACGGGTTCCGCTACCGGTGAGGAAGCGAAAATAGAGGAGATTAGGGAAGTTAAACAAGCGGTAAAAATTCCCGTGTTAGTCGGCTCGGGCGTTACCGATAAAAATGTTCAACGCTACTACGAAATTGCCGACGGACTGATAATCGGCTCGTATTTTAAGAAAGGCGGAAAGTGGCAAAATGCCGTTGACAAAAATCGTGTAAAAAAACTTATCTCGAAAATCCGTTGAAAATAAAAGAGAAAATCAACGGTTGGTTTTGGGTGCCGTCGCTTTATTTTATCGAGGGTTTGCCCTACGTTTTTGTGATGAGCGTTTCGGTCATTTTTTATAAAAAGCTCGGATTAAGCAATTCACAAATTGCATTTTACACAAGTTGGCTTTATTTGCCTTGGATAATCAAACCTTTGTGGAGCCCGGTTGTAGAGATTTTCGCAACTAAACGGAAATGGATTGTTGCAACGCAATTTATAATAGGGTTGGCATTTGGGGGAATTGCTTTTTCGCTTGTTACGGATAGTACTTTCAGGTACTCGTTGCTTTTCTTTTCGCTTATTGCATTTGCATCGGCAACACACGATATTGCTGCGGATGGATTTTACATTCTCGCTCAAAGCCCGAAAAATCAAGCTAAATTTGTCGGTATCCGCAGTGCTTTTTATCGTGTTGCAATGATTACGGGTCAAGGCTTATTCGTAATTCTTGCCGGCAAATTGGAAACGGCTTTCGGAAACGTAAAATCCGCTTGGCTTGTGGTTTATCTTATTGTTTTCAGCGTATTTCTGATTTTCTCTTTATATCATAAATTCATATTACCGAAAGAAAAAAATTCACAAACCGAAAATAAAACTTCGGGCTATGTAAAATTATTTGTTAAACCTTTCATGGATTTTTTCAAAAAAAATCAAATTGGTGTAGTTATCGCTTTTTTGTTGCTTTACAGATTTTCCGAAGCACAGTTGGTAAAACTTGCAACACCATTTATGCTTGATTATTTGCAAAAAGGCGGACTTGGTTTAACGACTTCGGAAATCGGCGTGATTTACGGAACAATCGGCGTGATATTTTTAGTTTTGGGAGGAATTTTAGGTGGGTTTGTAATTGCAAAAGACGGATTAAAACGCTGGCTTTACCCGATGTTGTTTATGATAAATTTACCTAACGCCGTTTATTTGCTCTTTGCAATTTTCAAGCCGCAGAATTTGTTCATAATTACAAGCGGTGTTGCGTTTGAGCAATTTGGCTACGGCTTTGGTTTTACCGCTTATTTGGTTTACGCAATGTTTATTTCGGAGGGGGAATTCGCCACTTCGCACTACGCAATTGCAACGGGATTTATGGCTTTGGGAATGATGTTACCGGGGATGATTAGCGGATATTTGCAGGAAGCGTTAGGCTACGTAAATTTCTTCCTTTGGGTTGTAATTGCAACTTTGCCCTCGTTTTGGATTGCAAAGTTTGTTAAAATCGACAGCGAATACGGGAAAAAATAAATTCGTATAAACAATTAAAAAAATAATTCTTACGAATTTGCCAAAATCTCAATAATTCTTTTCGCAGCGTTTCCATCCCACAAAGGTGGAATTTCTCCACGCTTGATTTTCCCGTCGAGAATTTCATTCGCGGCTTTTTCGGCTGCAACTAAATCGTTACCAAGCAATTGATTGGTTCCGAGTTTTACGGTAATCGGACGTTCCGTGGTATCTCGCAAAGTAATGCATTGAACACCGAGATAAGTCGATTCTTCCTGAATGCCGCCGCTATCGGTTAAAATAAGTTCCGCATTTTTAGTAAGTGCAAGAAAATCGATATAACCGATTGGCTCGGTTAAAATTATATTATCGTCAATTAAATTAGATAAACCAAAATTTTCGAGATTTTTCTGCGTCCGTGGATGAATCGGGAAAATGATTTTTCTTCGCTTCGCAATTCTGTTTAACATTGAAAATAATTTGGTTAACTGCTCTTTGTTATCAACATTACTCGGACGATGTAACGTAACCAAAACGTAATTTTGTTTTTCCAAGTTGTATTTATCTAGAATTGAAGAACTTTCGGCTTTGGGCAAATAATGCTTTACGCTATCAATCATTACGTTGCCGACAAAATGAATCTTCTCATCCGAAACACCTTCGTTCTTTAAGTTTTCCAAACCGGATTCTTCGGTAACAAAAAGCAAATCGGAAATTCTATCGGTTAGCACACGATTTATTTCTTCGGGCATTTTCATATCGAAGCTACGTAAACCCGCCTCTACGTGAATTACATCGATATGCAATTTTTTTGCGGTAAGGCTACAAGCAATTGTTGAATTAACATCGCCGACAACCAAAACGTAATCGGGCTTTTCTTTTTGTAGCACTTTCTCAAATTCAATCATAATGCGAGCGGTTTGTTCGGCGTGTGTTCCGCTTCCAACACCAAGATAAAAATCGGGCTTCGGCAATTCCAAATCCTCGAAAAATATCTTTGACATACGCTCGTCGTAATGCTGCCCAGTATGGCAAATCAAATGTTCAATGTTAAATTTCGAATTTTGAATTGCTCGGTGAATGGGAGCAATCTTCATAAAATTGGGTCTCGCCCCAACAACGGAGATTAGTTTCATATGTTTTTCGCCTTAAAAGTTTATAAAGTTAAAAGTTTATAGTTTTATACGTTTAAATTACGTACGTTGTAATTGGATGTTTTTGAGTGAGTGTGTTTTGGGACTTGGCGAGTGGGAGACTGGGTGAGTGGGAGAGTTTACTATTAAATTTTCCATTTTTCGGGTTGGTTTATCATTCTTACTAATTTACCAAGTATATTATCATAAATCTGTATTAGTTCGTTACCAATTTCATTATCTAAATATCCGCACTTAATTGCAAAATTTATCCAACTTTGCGTTTCAGCTGCTTCCCCTTCGGCACACACTAATTTATTTACAAACAACTTAGGATATCCCCTTTTTCTATATCCTTCTGCAATATTTGCTGCAACCGAGCGTGAAGAACGGCGAATTTGATCGGTCAATGAGTAAATTTCTTCTTTTGGAAAACTCTTTGATATATCGAAAATTCTCATTGCAGCATCAAAAGACATCTTATAAACATCCAACTCAAAATGTGTTTTAATTCTCACTTTCTCCCCCTCTCATATTCTCATTTTCTCCCACTCTCAAATTCCATAATAAACCGCAAAATAAAACTCACTACTGCGTGAATTTTCGAAATTCCCTTCGCTAACTTCTTTGGTTGTGTAAAAATTGTTGTAACGTAATCTTAAAAATAAATCGTGAACAATTTCGTATTTTGCCGTAATTCCCCAGCGGGTGTAGTAAGTTCTCAAGCCAAATAAAAATGGTGGTTGTGGAACGGTGTATTGGTCATCCGGTTCGCCGTCTTCTCCTTTTCGAATATATTCTCCCCACAAATTAACCTGCAATCCGCGAATAATTCTGTATTTTACCGAAGCGTACCACCTATCTGAATT
>CAYZGB010000155.1:0-3979 GCA_964477915.1 uncultured Melioribacter sp.
GGTCGGCGGTTCGAGTCCGTCTGCCAGCTCAAAAAAAATGCTCTTTATTTTTTTTTGAAAAAATAAAAAAGTTCTTGCATAGAACTGAAAAAAGTTTTATATTTAGATAAGTAATTTTTAATAATGTTCTTATTAAATTTTACTCCCCCTAAATATACATTCCGGTCGTCAAGGTCCGCCCTCAGCCTTGACGACTTTTTTATTTTAAACAAATTCATTTAAAGGTTATTTTATGCAATTATTAGGAGCACATACCTCAATAGCAGGTGGCTTGTATAAATCTATTGAAAGAGGTGAAAAATTAGGTTTTAACGCTATTCAAATTTTTTCGAAAAACAACAATCGTTGGCAAGCACCACCAATCTCAGATTCAGATGCTGAAAAGTTCAAGTCCTCTTGGAGCAAAAGTAATATTGATTTCATTGTTGTTCACGATTCTTATTTGATTAATCTTTGTGCCAAAGACAAAACTATTTTGGAAAAATCCCGTAATGCCTTTATTGATGAAATAAAACGTTGTGAAAAACTTGGAATAAAATATTTGAATTTTCATCCTGGTGCACACGGTGGGATGGGCGAAAAAGAAGGAATTAAACTTAATGCTGAATCAATAAATTTGGCACATGAAAAAACTAATAATTGTAATGTTAGCAGTATGATTGAACTCACAGCAGGGCAGGGGACTAATATAGGTTATAAATTTGAACAAATTGCGGAAATAATCGATTTGGTTGATGATAAAGATAGAATGTCCGTTTGTATTGATACCGCACACATATTTGCAGCCGGCTATGATATTCGATCTGAAGAAGCATATATTCAAACAATGGAGGAATTTGATGACATTATCGGATTGGAAAAATTAAAATGCCTTCATATGAACGATAGTAAAAAGGAGTTAGGCAGTAGAGTTGATCGACACGAACATATTGGGAAAGGATTTATTGGCCTTGAAGGATTTTCGAATATTATGAATGATGAAAGATTAATAAACGTCCCGAAAATTCTGGAAACACCAAAAGGAAAAGACCAGAAAGAAGATGTTGAAAATATTGCGATACTGAAGAGTCTTATAAAATTTCAAAACTGAAAATTATAAAAATTATCTCTACCAATTCCAATTGGTATGGAGTAAAAAATAAAATTTCATTTCGAACCCAGACGAAGGACGGGTGAGAAATCTTTTAGATCGGGTAAAAGATTTCTCACATCAGCCTCCTTCGTCGGCTTTGTTCGAAATAACACGCTGTTCTCAACCTCAAAGAATCACTTCATCAAAATCATCTTTTTTGTTGCGACAAAATTACCAACTCGTAGTGTATAGAAATAAATTCCACTCGGTAAACTGCTTGCATTGAATTGCACGGAATAATTACCTGGCGATTGTTTTTCGTTTACAAGTGTTGCAATTTCACGTCCCAATACGTCGTAAATTTTTAATTGTACGTTCTGTAAGGGCGAAAATTTTTTCGTCCCAACAAACGGGATTGAATATTCTATCGTTGTTGTAGGGTTAAATGGATTAGGATAGTTCTGCATTAATTTAAAATCGGAGAAGTTATTCGAATTTTCGTTTTCCGTTCCAAGAACAATTTGATTTAAATTGTAAACAAACACTCCGTTGCTATATGTACTAACAAATACATTGTTATTTTCATCTATTGTAATATCAGAAACACCGTTGTTAATTTCAGGGTCAAGTACTATTTTTTGCCACGTTTCGCAATTATCATTACTATAATAAACGCTTAATGTATCGTACGAGACAGGAGCAATCCAAATACCACCGTTATTATCAACATCAATCGTTTGTACACTATAAAATGGAAGAGATGAATTATTAGGAGTAAAAGAAGTCCAACTTCCGTTAGAATATTTTGCAATACCATTATTTGCAAAGGACATCCAAATTGAACCATCCGGCGCTTGTGTGATATCGGTAGTAAATGAATAAACTCCATCGTTTTCAGTAAAATGATGAAATTGTGAACCATCGTAATAAGTTGGTGTAGAATAACGGAAACCAATCCATAAATTTCCGTCTTTATCAATAAATAATTTATGAGGACCATTTCCACCGGTTTCATCATCTTCGTATAAGGAAAAAGAATACGTTTGCAAATTGAATTTTAACAATCCGTGATTTTCGTCGGCTATCCAAGCAATATTATCGTTTGGAGCAACAACTGAAACACCAAGAATTCCACCGCTTGTTAAATCCTCAGGAGGCAAATAGGAATTCCAGCCTTGAGTTCTGTCCCAAACTCTTACACTATCGCTAACGGTAATTATTGTATTTCCTGGTGTAACAGCCATATCATACGTTCCAACAACATTTTGCCCATTAATATCAAAGCTACTAAATGATCTCCAACTATCACCGTTAAATTCCGAAATACCGAGATTTAATGAATAAAACCAATAGTGTTTATTTGGTGCAATTCTTATTCCCATTATATCTGTTCCGGCTAGGCCGGTATTGTAAACAGAAAGGTAGTCATCGATTGAGCCGTTCGATTTATTTACTGCCAATAATGTTAATGGTCCATTATTATTAAATACGTAAAGATAATTTCCAAAAGGAAGCATTTTTTTTACAATAATATAACCGTAAGGGTTTAACGGATTAAAAAAGTTAAAAACATCGTAATTATGAGTTGCAATATCGAATTTAATTAATTTTCCGTCTGCATATAACCAAATTTTGTTATCATCAAGTGCCATCTTATCGTGGATGTGGTATTCATTCGGGAAATGGAAAAAAGAAACGTTTCCTTCGGAATATCTCATTAAGAAATGATATCCGGTAGAAGAACCATTATTATTTACCAGACACCAGAGAGCACCGCTATCATCAACTTTCATATCCGAAATAAAATTTATTGAATCGAAAGGATCTACCAAAGTATCAACTGCATTTCCATCGAAATAATAAAGTCCGGTATAAGGATTTACCCAGCCGTCCGTCCAATTTCGTGCAATAAAAACTCCGCCATTATTATCGAAGGTAATTTGAGATGCCGCAAAATAAGGATTATCGGGTAAAGTGTATCTTGTTGCCGTGGTTTCGGTTAATTTGTAGAAACCATTAGAACTTGCAATGAATAAATCTCCGTTTTCATCAATCAACATATCGTCCCGTAAAAAATCAAGTCCACCGCCTTGCGGATAAACAGTAGTATCGCCAAAATTTTGCCAAGTATTTGTAGAAGGATTAAGACGTACTATTCCGTATCTTTGCCCGGAAACATCGGAATGAAGTATTGAACCGTAAACGTAAACGGAACCGTCGTATTTGGAATAGGCGACATTCCAAGCTGAAATGTATGGGAAATTATTATCGTTTTGTGTAGTTAATTTCCAATGAATACCGTCAAAAAATGTAATTCCGCCGGGGTTAAGTTTATCACGATAAACGTGTGCCAAATAAAAATTACCGGTATTGTCAATATCGAAATCCATTGTTCCCATAGGGAAACCGGTATTGTTTTGTGAGTAATAAGTAATTTCTTCTTTGCTTTGTGAAAAGAATAATGATGAGGTAAGTAAGAGAGAAAGTAAAAAGGACCTAAACATAACAACCTCCTTTTATTTATATATTAAAGTTACATTAATTTTTTTTAAAAAAGGGAAATAATTTGAGGTTCCAGTTTTTGGGGTTGGAAATAAAAAAGCCCTTGCAAAACAAGGGCTTTGAAAAAGCGGGGCCGACGAGACTCGAACTCGCGACCTCCTGCGTGACAGGCAGGCGTTCTAACCAAACTGAACTACGACCCCAAAAATTTTAAGAACAAAAATAAATTAATAAGAACGAAATAACTACGAACTCGCGACCTTCCCGACTGGTCGGGACGTTCTAACCAAACTGAACTACGACCCCAGAATTTTAAGAACAAAATTAAATTTATAAGAACAAATTAATTTCGAACTCGCGACCTTCCCGACTGGTCGGGACGTTCTAACCAAACTGAACTACGAC
>CAYZGB010000155.1:4079-4987 GCA_964477915.1 uncultured Melioribacter sp.
CCCAGAATTTTAAGAACAAATTTTAATTTAATTCTCAAAAAATACGAATTTAAAATTAATAACTTTTTATAAAATTTCCAAAAAAATTTTTTGTTTTACAATGAAAATCATATTCAAATTTAATTTACGTTAATTAGTAACTTCAACTAACGGCAATTTGAAATCAATTTTTCCTTCTGGTGAAGTTGTCAGCTGTTTCTCTGAAAGTAAATTATCGATTTTCGCTTCAAGAGTTCTTATATCTGATAAACCTTCGATTTTATCTCTGATTTTTCCGTTTTTATCAATAAAAAAAGTTGTTGGAATTGCACGAACTCCACCGAATTTTTGAATAATGTTCATATCACCCCAAACAATCGGATAATTAATTCCGTGTTCTTTAATAAATGGAACTACATCCTTAACCGTTTTGCCACCTTTGGAAATTTTATCGAGTGAAATACCTATAATTTCAAAATCTTTATTTTTGTATTTCTTTTTAAGCGAAATTAAATCCGGAATTCCTTTTCTACAAGGTGGACACCACGTTGCCCAAAAATCAATAACTACAACTTTACCGCGATAATCGGAAAGTTTCAAAAGCTTTGTGTTTTTGGTAACTTCGGATTTATAATGAGGCGGGTAAGGTCCGTGTGCCGGTTCACTGGTGGAATTATTTACAATAAAAAATATTAAAACAAGAACAAGAAATGCACCTGTGTAAATTCTTCCTCGTTGTTTTTTAGATAAACCCATTTTCTTTTCGGAATTAGGTTGAGCGTTATTTTTTTTCTTTTGTGTTTTCAATTTATTTTCCTTTCCATTAATTGTTCTTTAACATATTATTTAAATCATCTACAAATTTTTGAATATCGTCATCGTTAAAACCTTTTTCTTTTGCTGCTTGTTCGAGCGTTCCCCAAATCGGT
>CAYZGB010000156.1:0-4930 GCA_964477915.1 uncultured Melioribacter sp.
GACAGGTGGACAACCTGCTGCGGGCGAAGGAAAAATTGAAAAAATTTGCGAAGGTGTTGGTGTGGAAAAAGAACACATTCGTGTTGTTGTTCCGTTAAAAAGAAATCATAAGCAAATGGTAGAAGTGCTTAAAGAGGAACTTGAATACGAAGGTGTTTCGGTAGTAATTGCTCGTCGTGAGTGCATTCAAGAGCTAATTAAAGAGAATAAGTCGAAAAAGAAAAAATCTTAAAATACAAAGGTTTGAAAATGAAAAAAGATATTATTATAGCTGGAGTTGGTGGACAAGGAATATTATCGATTGCTGCGGTTATTGGTACTGCAGCTTTGCTCGACGGTTTAAACATAAAGCAATCGGAAGTACACGGAATGAGTCAACGTGGTGGTGCAGTTATTTCGCATTTAAGGATTTCATCCGAACCGATTTATTCCGATTTAATTCCCTACGGCAAGGCTGATATGATTCTTTCGGTAGAACCAATGGAAGCATTACGTTACTTACCATATTTAGCTGAAGACGGAATAATTGTTTCCAATACAAAACCTTATGTTAATATTCCGGATTATCCTCCAATTGAAACAGTGTTGGAAGAGATAAAATCGCATAAAAATTCTGTTTTGGTAGATGCAGATAAAATTGCTCGAAACATTCGCTCGCCTCGTTCGTCTAATATTGTAATGGTTGGAGCTTCTTCGCATAGGCTCGATATTTCATTTGAAAAATTGGAAGAAGGAATCCGTTCTATTTTTGGTAGAAAAGGTGAAACGATAGTAAACTTAAATTTGGAAGCTTTAAAAGCTGGACGAGATGCCGCGAATGATTTCTTAAATAAAAATTAGGTTGATAATGAAGTCTTATGTTTTTTCGTTCGTATTTTCATTTATATTTTCATTTCAAATATTTGCTCAAAAAAATGAACCTTCCGTTGCACACGCAATAAAAATTAAAGAAAAAATTCAACTTGATGGAATTCTTAATGAACCGGCTTGGATAAAAGCACCGAAAATTTCGAACTTCCGCCAACGTGAGCTTCACGAAGGGGCATTGCCAACCGAGAAAACGAAGGTTGCTTTTTTGTATGATGATAAAAATCTTTACATAGGTGTTTGGTGTTACGATAAAGAACCTGAAAAAATTATTGCAACGAAAATGAAAAGAGATTTTAGGTGGTGGACAGACGATAACTTTGAAATTATAATTAGTCCTTTTAACGATAACCGAAACGGTTATTTATTTGTTACTAACCCAAATGGAGCAATGACGGATTTGCTTGTTACAAACGAAGGCGAAGGAATGAACGATAGCTGGAACGGCATTTGGGATGTTGCCACAACAGTCAACGATAGCGGATGGTTCGCCGAAATTGAAATTCCATTTTCAACATTTAAGTTTAAAAATAAAAAGGAACAAGTGTGGGCAATAAATATGGAGCGTAATATTAGACGCAAGAGAGAACAATTATTGTGGCAAGGATATTTACGTAATTACGAATTGGAGATGATTTCGAAAGGCGGGAAGTTAGTTGGAATTAGAGGAATTCAATCAACCAATTTAATTGAGCTAAAACCCTTTATTTCCGGTGGTTTCGATAAACCCAGCGGTGAAAGGTGGCAGAAAACCGGTAAAATCGGACTTGATGTAAATTATCTTTTTACGCCAACTATGAAATTAAATCTTACTTTTAATACCGATTTTTCGCAGGTAGAATCGGATTTGCACAGAATCAATCTATCACGGTTTTCAATTTTTTATCCTGAAAAACGCGAGTTTTTCCTTGAAGGGAAAAATCTTTTCGAGATGAATATTACCCACGGAAGTCGAATATTTTATAGCCGTAGAATTGGTTTGGAAAACGGCGAAGAAGTCCCGATTTACGCTGGTGCAAGACTTTTGGGAAAAGCGGGCTCAACAAATATTGGACTTCTTACAATGCAAACCGCACCGGCACAGGATACTATTCCCACAACCAATTTTACTGTGCTTCGTTTACGTCAAGATGTTTTGGAACGTTCGAGCATTGGAGCAATAGTTACCGCAAAAAATAATAAAAACGGATACAATTACGTTTACGGAGTTGAAGGAAATTACGTAACCTCAAAATTTCTCGGTAATCAAAATCTTGTGATAGACGGAGCATTTTCTCAATCTTTTACAAAAGGAGCAACTAACAAAAATAATCTTTCCTACCGTTTTGAAATAGATTATCCTAACGATTTAATGGATTGGAATATTTCAATTTTTTCCACAGACCAAAATTATAATCCCGAAATCGGTTACGTACGAAGAAGAAATTTTACCGGTTACCAGATTCATTACCGTTACACGCCCCGTCCGAATATTTCGTGGATACAAAAATTAAATTTTAAACCGCTCGATATTGACTGGTACAATACAAAAGGCACTGGTGAACTTGAGTCTATGGATATGGAATTTAGACCACTTGGTGTAGTATTTTCCTCGGGCGATAGATTTGAATTTAACATTAAACGTCAGTTCGATCGAGTTGACGAACCATTCCGTATTTTGAATACGGAAATTCCAGCCGGAAAATATTGGGGAACGATGTATGAATTACAGGGTGGTACATTTTCGGGTAGAAGATTTTCTGTTTATACATCTTTAAATTACGGAGACTTTTACACCGGAAAAGGAAAAGGTGCATATTTAGGCGGAAGACTTTCTATTAATAAACATATGGCATTATCAACCGGATATAAATATTATTACCTATCACTCGATAACGGCTCACTTGTTGCTAACGAAATTAACGGTTCTATTGAATATTCTTTTAATCCAAAACTTTACTCAAATCTTTTTGCTCAATGGAACAACGAAGAAAATTTAATTACTCTTAATTATCGGATAAATTGGATTCCCGCCCCCGGCAGTTATTTTTATTTTGTGATTAACCAATTGGTTTCAACGCTTGAAGGGAAGTTTCACACAACAGACTTTACAGTTTTAGCAAAACTGATTTGGCGATTTACAATTTAAGGCATTTCATCATTTAAAAATCGGGTTTCTATTAACGGTTTTCTTTTCGAATATTGGCTATAAAAATTTTGTCTCTTTTTGAAATTTCTTTTCCTTAATTTTAAATAACAAGTAAGTAACAAATGGAGAAAAATTGGAAAGTAATATCAAATCTTTTTTTTACCACTACAACAATTTTATTGAAGCTTCGTTAGTTGGCAAAAACCACACTACTCAACAAATTTACGATTTACTAAATAAAATTAAATCGAACAAAATCTTCTCGGTTCGAAAAATCGGAACATCCGTAGAAAATCGTCCGATTTACTCCGTTACTTTAGGAAAAGGGAAAACAAAAATTCTTGCTTGGAGCCAAATGCACGGAGATGAACCTACGGCAACACGTGTGTTTTTTGATTTCTTGAATTTTTTACAATTACCTGAGAACAAAGATTTTTTCGAGCAAATTTTATCGCGGTCAACAATTAATTTTATTCCTCAATTAAATCCTGATGGGACGGAGTTAAACATTCGTGAAAATGCGTTGGGAATTGATATTAACAGAGATGCGGCTACTTTAATCTCTCCCGAAGCAAGAATTTTGAACAAAACATTTTCGAAGTTTAAGCCTCATTTTTCACTTAATTTACACGACCAAGATTGCTACCATTCCGTTGGTGATAGCCAAGAGCCGGTTTGGCTTTCGTTTCTTGCAACTGTCCCGGATGCAAAAAAGCAAAATACGCCCGCACGCAAGCGAAGTATTAACGTAATTGGAAAAACTTGTTTTCAATTAAAAAAATCGGGAATTAAAAATATTACCCGCTACAACGACGAATACGAACCGCGTGCATTCGGAGATAATTTTGCAAAACAAGGCTCATCGGTAATTTTAATAGAAGCGGGTTGTGCGGAAAAATCAAAAAACAAATCGTTTGAAAGAAAGCTTTTCTTTTCTGCATTTGTGCAAATAATTCAAAATATTATTGATTACGATAAAACCGATTACTCGAAGCATTACAATTCGTTACCGGAAAATAAAGACCGTATGCTTGATTTCATTTTAGATGATGTGAAATTGAGCGGAAAATTTAACGTATCGATTGGAGTGAAAGAAAATAAAATTGAAGCCGTTGGTGATTTATCCGTTTACGGTTGTTACGAAAGAATTTCGGCAAAAGGTTTAATTTTCGAAGGGAAATCTTTACCCGGGGGAAAGGCAAATTTCAAATTAATTGACAAAACCGGTAATATTGTTTTAACGTCCAAAAACGGAAATCTAAAATGGGCGAAATAATCTTTTGGGCAATTATCCGCACGGCAATTGTAATTATTGTTGCGTGGTTTATGATGGATTATTCCGATTACAAATTTTGGTGGTCTGCGGTAATAATTTCGATTTACGTAATAATCATTCATCCTGCAATAGTGCAATATCAATTGTTCAAACAAAAAAATAAAAGAATGGCGGATAGAACGATTTGTCCACTTTGTAAACATTACGACGAAACCGCAATTTTATGTTTGAAATACGACGAACATCCGACCGAGAAAAAAATTCCGTGCAATGGCGAAGATTTTGAACCGAAAAATTAAGAGGTACTATGAAGAAATTAGGTGGCATCGAAATTTTTATTGGACTTTTAACAATTGTTGGAGCATTCCTTGTAGGCGAGCAGGCAATTTCTACCGTAATTCTTGTTGCGTTAGTTCCGCTTACCGCGAAAAAAATTAGTAAAGAAAAAATCGATTTCGAAAAACACTACAAAATTGGGAATTCACTTTTTGCATTTTCTGTAATTATTTTGCTTGCAATCGGTGTTGTCCTTCGTAATTTCCCACAAAATACCGGTTTGTGGCTTCCTCTAACGGTTGGAACGGTAATCTTCTTTAAAGGATTAACGGATTTTCTTTCAGGCCGATAATTTTTAGTTACTTAAATAGAACACGGATGAC
>CAYZGB010000157.1:0-4911 GCA_964477915.1 uncultured Melioribacter sp.
AACAATTTCACCGACGCCAGCACCAACAGAATCAACGGCAACTGTGAAATTTTCTTTTGGTGAGTAATCTAATTTTAGATGACGAACAATTAAAAATTTTGCACCAACTAATTTTTCATCTTTGCGAGTTGACCAAACCGTACCGATTACTTTTCCAAGAATCATTTTAGATAATTTCCATTTTAATAAATTAATATCGAATAAATTATGTTAAACTTTAATTTTTAGCCATTATTTGATGAAGAATTTTTGCTTTGGTTTCTTTATCCATAAAGAAAACTGATGCCTTGTAAATCGTTGTTTATTTTATAAAAGTGAGCAACCGTTTGTCCTACATCTGCAAAAGTTTCTCTAATTCCCAAATTCGAACCAATTTTATTCTTACGAAAATAAAGTAACGGAACATATTCGCGAGAATGATCCGTACTTGGAGTTGTTGGGTCGTTTCCGTGGTCGGCAGTTAAAACAAGTGCATCGGTTTCGTCCAATGTTTCCAGTATTTCGGGCAATCTTTTATCAAATTCTTTTAATGCGTTTGCAAAACCTTCCGGGTCGTTTCTGTGTCCGAAATAAACATCAAAATCAACTAAATTTGTAAAGATAAAACTGTTTTCTTTTTGTTGGGAAAAATTAATTGTTTGTGTAATTCCTTCATCGTTCGATTTTGTTTTTACTCCGGTTGTAATTCCTTTGTGAGCAAATAAATCATTAATTTTACCAATTGCAATTGTTTCGCGACCGCTTTTTTGAACGTAATCTAAAATTGTATCTTGTGGTGGAAGAATTGAGAAATCGCGGCGGTTGGTTGTTCTTGTAAAATTCTCTTTTGTACCTACAAACGGACGTGCAATAACTCTACCAACGGTATCTTTGCCAATTAATACTTCTTCGCGAGCAATTTTGCAAATTTCATATAATCTTTCCAAAGGAATTACTTCTTCGTGAGCCGCAATCTGAAATACAGAATCGGCTGAAGTATAAACAATTGGATAACCGGTTTTCACGTGTTCTTCACCAAGCTCTTTAATTATTTCGGTGCCAGAAGCCGGTTTATTTCCAAGAACGCCTTTAACCCCGGTTTTTTCAATAAATTTTTGAATTAGTTCTTCTGGAAATCCATTTGGATAGTAGGGAAAATCGATTTCCACTTTGAGTCCTGCAATTTCCCAATGCCCTGTAGTAGAATCTTTTCCGACAGATACTTCTTGCATTTTACCAAAAGATGCTTTCGGGTTTTCAGCGGGTTTTACACCTTCTATTTCAATGATATTTCCCAATCCTAATTCTTGCAAGTTCGGTAAGTCCAAACCACCAACGGCTTTTGCCATATTACCCAAAGTATTGCTTCCTGCATCTCCAAATTTATCAGCGTCAGGAAGTTCGCCAGCACCAACACCATCCAAAACAATAATTATAAAATTGTTCATTAAATTAATTCCCACTAGTTACTTTGTTGCCACCGTTTTTAATCGATTTTTCCAAAGCACGGCTTGCACTATACATTATTTTTTCAATAGAATCTTTGTTCTTTGTAGAAACTAATCCAACCGAAATTGTGTACCGAAGTTGATCTGAAAATCCCGGGTAAGTAGATTGAGCAATTTTCTTTCTTACTTTTTCCGCCCAAATTGTTGCATCGTTTATTGAAAAATTAAAGAAATAAACAGCAAAGGTTTTAGATTCCCATCTACCGATAAACATTCCTTCTTTAAGTTCCGCAGAAATATAAGAAGCGATTAATCTTAATATTCTTGGAATGTTTTTGTTATCAAAAAGGGATTCTTGGAGTGAATCTTCATCGATTGAAATAAGAGCAATTGCTCCATTCTTGTCGCAAGTATTTTCATAATGTAATGCTTCCGAAAGTCTATTTATGAACTCTTTTTTAGTTAGAACCAGCGTTATGGGATCTAAAGTTGTTAAATTTTGTAAATATGCTTTATTGGAGAAAGTGTAAATATAGTAAGTAAATAATTTGACAGCTTTTTTAATAAACGAAATGTCGTTTTTGGAGTAGTTGTGTTTTTTAAATGACTCAAATGTAACCACGCCATAATTTTGACCGTCAAAAATTAATGGAACGGCAAGGAATGAATTACCGGAATTAATTTTTTCATTAGATGAAAATCTAAATTTCTGACCTTCGGATAAATCAGGGATGTAAGAAACATCACCTTTTTTAATAGCTTCGCCTACGGCACTTTTTTCCAGTTCTATTGCAAAACCTTCTCCGACGTATTTTGTAGGGATATTTTTGTTTTTTACCTTAATAATTTCAAATTTCCCGTCTTTTGCTTTGTAGGAAACAAAAGTAAATAGTTCCCAATCGATTAAATTTTCGGAAATGCGAGCGAAAAAGTTAATCATTTCGTCTAAAGTTTCGAATGGTTTTTCGAGCGAAATTAATTTCAGTAAAGCATTTAATCTTGCACTACTTACTTTTTTGCTTAGATTTTCTTCAAATAGTGAAATCAAAACAGAGATTAAACGTACGTAGCGACCGAGTAAATAAACTGTTTCCGGTCCAAACTCGTTTTCATCTTTGGAATCAACAGCAAGAATAAGAATAAATTCGTTATTATAATCGTAAGGAACACCGCAAAAACTTTTAATCCCTTGTGGTGTTGTGTAATACCTTACATTATCTGCTTCCAAATTGCTTGGAATATTCGAATGTATTAAAGGTTCGTTCTTAATGGCAATTTGGCTAACAAAATCTTTTTCAACATTAAATTTCCGTTCAATAACTTCGTTATTGTTAATAGAATCGAAAGCGGTAAGTGTTATTTTTTCTTTTACAGGATCGTAAATAAAAAATAAAGATGAATTGATTGTTGTAAGACTTTCCCTAATGATTTTTAATATTTGATTGAGAACGGAAGTAAATTCGTCTTGTGTTTTTTCTGAAAACCGAGAAGATATTATTTTTTTATATTCTTCAATATCTTTTGACGAAAGTCCGGTTGGTGTCTCGGCTGGAAGTGAAGCCGATTTATTTTTGGAAACTACTTCGAAACCTTCATCCTCGGCGAATGTAAACGTAGGAGATTCTTGTGAAGCAACTTCTTCATCTTTCTTTTCCCCATAGATTTTTTTATCTACCGGGTCAAACTCTTGTTCTTGAACATTATCACGTAAAAAAATTATGAACCCAATATATATGGTCAACAACAAGCCTAACGGAATTTGAATGTAGTAATCTCTAAAAAAAATTATAGCGAAAACAAGAATTGGTACAAGGAGAAAAAACCCGATTCTTTTTTTGTTTTTTTTACTTATTGGCATTTATATTCTTTGAGTAATTTTTTAAATTTTAACTTTTCAGTATAATAAATCTTTTTGTTTTTTGCATATAAAAAAGTTATTTTATAAATAAACACACTAAAAATAATTTTAATTTATGAAGCTAGTTAAATTCGAAAGGGCTACAAAAAGATTTCACGATTATTTTAAGATAGATATTCAGTACCTCTTTACATTTTTTGTTATTCTTTCTACCTGTGGTTTTCTTCTCGATTTAATTTACAATTACGATAATTATGGATTTGTATCACTATTTATTGATGTAGTATCCATTTTTATTATTTTAGGCTTTTATTTACTAACTTATTTTAAAAAAATTTCCATTCAATTAGCGCATTTATCTATTAATTATACTTTACTTGTTTTTGTTGCTATTCTTTATTTTTACCTAATTTCGCATAAAATTTTTGAGGGTTATGTCATTTTACAAGATTTAATTGCCATTCCATTTGTAATTGTAAGTGTTGGACTGATTGTAAGTAAAAGACATATGCTGATTTTTGCTTCTTTAATTTCAATCGTTTATGCGATTGTTATGTATTTAAGCGGTTTTGACTATCTAAAAAATTCTATTGTAATCATAATTGGAATACTAATGGGGTCAACAATTGCTCTTTCGTTGTTTTTATATTCTATTGAAAAATCGTTGGAGCAAAGAGAAAAAGCGGAACTTGAATTGAAAAAACAAAAAGACTTGATAAATAATGAAAATATTGAAAAAGATAAGCTATTTTCTTTGATTGCTTATGATTTGCATCGCCCGGTTACAACAGCCGCAAATATGATTGATGTTGTACTTAACTCTCCTCTTTCCCTAACGGAAAAAGAAGATATTTTGAAGGCAATTAAACATTCTCTTGATAAAGCCTTGTCGCTTTTATTAAAAATGCTTGATTTTACACAGAATAAAATAAGTATTGTAGAATATTCTCCACGAAATATAAATCTTTATAATTTGGTTAAAGAAGTTTTGCAATTTTTGGAAACCTCTTTGAGTAACAAGAATATTAAAGTTTATAATCGTATTTCACTTAGGATTTTTACGTTTAGCGATGAATTACTCCTTGTTTCAATTTTTAGAAATCTTTTAGTGAATATTGTAAATATTTTGTCTGAAAACGGTGAAATAATTATTGATGCGAATTATCAAAACGAAAGTGTGGTTGTAAAAATTGTATGTAAAGAAATTCAAATTGAAGGCGGAATTTTAAGAAATTTATTTAACGACGAAATTGAAGGTAACTCATTATCCGAGTTTGGTGCAAGAACAGCAACGTTTGGACTTCCGTTAGTAAAAGATTTTACCGAGAAAAACGGCGGTGAAATGTGGATTGAAATAAATGATAGGACAATATATTTCTATTTTAGTGTTCCGCTTAATAGCGTTTGATTTCCATTGTTATTTTTCTCGACTTCTTGAAAGACGCACTCCATTTTTGTATCTTTAAAGTTTGTATTCTCTAATAAAAATTTTAGCACAAATATGATTCCAAGAACTCTGTTTTTATTGTTGTTTATTTTTTCATCACATGTATTTTCTTCGGTTAAAATTGTTCATTTTGTGAATGATTACTCGAAAAAAATACTTGCGGATGAACTATTTCCTTC
>CAYZGB010000158.1:0-4894 GCA_964477915.1 uncultured Melioribacter sp.
TTGCCGAATTGGAACCCGTGTTTTTAATGGGCGCGACAATTAGCCGTGCAACTTTACACAATCTGGACGAAATAAAGCGAAAAGATATTCGTGAAAAAGATTACGTACTAATTGAAAAAGGCGGCGACGTAATTCCCAAAGTGGTTGAAGTAATTAAAGAAAAGCGTCCCGCGGATTCAAAGCCAACTTTACCGCCCGAGTTTTGTCCGGTGTGCAACTCTCCACTTTATTTCCCCGAAGATGAAGTTGCTATTTATTGTGAAAATCCCGAATGTCCGGCACAAATAAAAGGAAGCATTGAACATTTTGCATCACGCGAGGCAATGAATATCGAAGGTTTGGGCGAAGCGATAATTTCCCTTTTCGTTGATAAAGGTTACTTAAAAAATTACGCCGATATTTACGATTTGCAAAAATACGCAAACGAAATAAAATCCTTGGAAGGCTTTGGCGAAAAGAGTGTTGAAAATTTACTTACAGCAATTGAGGAAAGTAAAAATCGTCCTTACGAAAAAGTTCTCTACGCAATTGGAATTCGTTATGTTGGCGAAGGTACTGCTAAATTGCTTGCAACACATTTCCCGAATATCGATGCTTTAATGAATGCAAAAAAAGAAGACTTGGAAAGCATTCCGAATATTGGTCCGAATATTGCCGAAAGTGTAATTCGCTTTTTCCAAAACCCGAAAAACATTGAAATTATTAATCGATTGCGTAATTTCGGATTGAATTTTCAGAAGGATGAAAGCAATGTAAATTCGGAAAACTTACTCGAAGGAAAAACATTTGTTTTAACCGGAACTTTGCCTAATTATTCACGTAGTGAAATGAAATCGATAATTGAAAAATACGGAGGCAAAGTTACTTCGAGTGTAAGTAAAAAAACGGATTTTGTTTTAGCCGGCGAAAATCCGGGTTCAAAGTACGAAAAGGCAAAAACACTTGGCGTTAAAACTATTTCGGAAGATGAATTTTTTAAGATGATAAAGTAACAAAAAGAAATTTTGCGAATAAAATAGCAAGCCTTAACAGAAATTAATATTTGTTATGCGAAGTAATTATCAAGGGAGTTATTATGCATTTTGATATTGCTGATTTTATTGTATTTGGAATTTATATCGTTTTAATCGTTGGTCTTGGATTGTGGGTTTCACGAACTAAAAAAGGGGAAACCAAAAACTCAAAAGATTATTTTTTAGCCAGTAAAGCTTTACCTTGGTGGGCGATTGGTGCTTCATTAATTGCAGCAAATATTTCAGCGGAGCAATTTATTGGTATGTCAGGTTCGGGATTTGCAATAGGACTTGCAATAGCAAGCTACGAATGGATGGCGGCTTTAACATTACTTATAGTCGGGAAATTTTTTCTTCCGATATTTATTGAAAAAAAAATTTATACAATTCCGGAATTTGTTGAACAAAGATTCAGTACTAATCTTAAAACAATTCTTGCAGTTTTTTGGGTATCGCTTTTCATTTTTGTTAATCTAACATCTGTTTTATTCCTTGGTGGAAAAGCTTTAGATACAATTTTGGGAAGTGGAGACGGTTCTTTGATTAATTATGCAATAATTGCTTTAGCTTTAATTGCAGTTGCATATTCACTATACGGCGGGCTTGCAGCCGTTGCATGAACGGATGTTTTACAAGTGGTGTTACTTGTTGCCGGAGGCTTAATTACTTCTTTTATCGCGATAAATGCCGTAACTCCGCAAGGTGGAATTTTTCATGGTTTTGAACATCTTTACAAAACAGCCGGCGATAAATTCCATATGATTTTAAGTAGAGATAATCCGCAGTTTTCAAACTTGCCTGGTATTGCAGTTCTAATAGGCGGACTGTGGGTAGCTAATCTTTATTATTGGGGATTTAACCAATACATTATTCAACGCACTCTTGCAGCTAAATCCGTTTCGGAAGCACAAAGGGGAATGGTTTTTGCCGCTTTCTTAAAATTGATTATCCCATTGCTTGTAGTAATTCCCGGAATTGTGGTTTATGTTCTTTATTCCCAACCGGAAGGAACAACAATAATTCACGGAATCAAAGAAGTTTTTACAAAAGCGGATGGTAACATTAATTACGATAAAGCTTATCCATGGTTAATTGGCTATTTTCTTCCTGCGGGCATTAAAGGATTAGCGGTTGCAGCGCTTACTGCTGCTATTGTATCTTCACTAGCTTCAATGTTAAATTCAACTTCAACAATTTTTACGATGGATATTTACAAACCGTATTTCGCTAAAAATGTATCCGAAAAAAAATTGGTTCGAGTTGGGAGGCTTACGGTTGTCGTATCTTTAATTATTTCTGTTTTAATGGCACCGCTTCTTGGCAATATTCCACAGATGTTTCAATATATTCAAGAATATACTGGACTTGTAAGCCCTGGAATTCTTTCTGTTTTTTTGCTCGGTTTGTTCTGGAAGAAAACAACAAACAAGGCAGCAATAGTAGGAATTATCGTTTCAATTTTTGTCGCTCTATTTTTTAAAATACCTTCATTGCAGCTACCGTTTCTTGATCAAATGTTGTACACTATGTTAATTACAATTGTAATTATTATGGGTGTTAGTTTAATTTCAAATGAATTGGTCGATGACCCGAAAGGAATTAAACTTACATCTAAAACTTTTTTTACGGATAAAGTTTTCAATGCAGGTTCGTATGCCGTAATAATTATTCTTGTTGTTTTGTACTCAGTTTTCTGGTGAAGATGAAATTAGAAAGAAATAATTTTGTAATTGAGCAACAATTAATTTCACTAAAAATATTAATGGTATTTCTCAACCTTAACCTCAACCTTAACCTCAACCTCAAAAATCACTCTCCTATATGACTCAAAAAAATTATATTTTAAATATCCCAATAATTTAGAATTAGAAAGGAAAAGTAATGGAAAAATCAATTTCAAGAATTATTTCGGAATTTGCAGTTAATTTAAAATTCGAGGATTTGTCAACCGAAGTTGTTGAAACAACCAAGAAGTTTATTTATGATTCAATCGCTTGTGCTTTTGGAGGCTACAAAACAAAAGACGTTAACATAATCCGAAACATTTATAAAAATATGGGTGGTTCGGAAGATTCGACCGTGATTGGATTTGGGGATAGAATTCCCGCTGTAAATGCTACACTTGTAAATTCTTTAATGATTAGAGCTTTGGATTATAACGATATTTACTGGAAAGAAGATCCCTCGCACCCTTCGGACTTAATTCCCGCGGCATTGAGCGTAGGCGAACTTGTTGGTGCAAATATGGAAGAAGTTATTACCGCTATTGTTCTTGCTTACGAATTTGAACAACGATTGTGTGAATTTGCCATTCCGGGTGTACGAGAAAGGAAATGGCATCATGCAACACTTACTCAGTTTGTTTCTCCAATTGTTGCCGGAAAATTATTAGGATTAACAGTTGATGAAATGGTTAATGCTATCGGAATAAATGGAGTTCACAATCATACAATTGGTGCTCCTACTGCTGGGAAATTAACAATGATGAAAAATACTGTTGATCCTATGGCTGTTCAATCCGGTGTTTTTGCTGCCTTGATGGCAAAAGAAGGTTACACTGGAACCGAAGCGGTTTTCGAAGGGAAGGAAGGTTTTATGGATACATTTTTCGGTTGGAATGTAAAGGAGCAGCAACCTGATCCTGTGAAAATGCAAGGTCGCGAAGCTTTAGGGAATTGGACTTGGGATGTTAATAAGTTAATTGGCGGACTTGGTGAAAGTTACAAAATAATGGAATGCGGAATGAAAGCTTTCCCAACGGAAGCGTTAACTCATACACACATTACCGCAGTACTTAAAGTTGTTAAAAATAATAACATTAACTATGATGAAATTGAAGAAATTAAAATTACAACAATTGCTCGTGCTGTTGATATTTTATTTGATCCGCATAAATACAGACCGGAATCACGTGAAACAGCAGACCATTCGCTTCCATATTGTATTGCCGCTGCGGTAGTTGATAAGAAAATAACGACAGCAACATTTTCGGAAGAAAAACTCAAAGACCCGAGAATTTGGGAAGTAATTGATAAAATAAAAGGGGAAGCATCGGAAGAGTTTGATAAAATGTTCCC
Organism: uncultured Melioribacter sp.; assembly: GCA_964477915.1. Lineage (GTDB taxonomy): Bacteria > Bacteroidota > Ignavibacteria > Ignavibacteriales > Melioribacteraceae > WGAL01. The sequence continues at coordinate 4,091 of CAYZGB010000158.1, forward strand.
TGAAAAACAACCTTCGCGGGCAACAATTAAAACCAAAGATGGAAAGATTTATTCAGAATATCTCGAATATCCGAAAGGTGACCCTCGCGAGCCAATGACCATTGAAGATATTGATGCTAAATTTGAAGGGTTGGCAGAAGGTTTGTTAGATAGTCAACGACAGAATCAAATTAAGGAAATGATTTTGAATAGTGAAAACATTTGTGCAAGAGATTTTATGAGACAATTGGTAATCTAATTTCTATTCTTGACGTGGAGTTTTTACTCTTCGCCTATTTTTTGAAAAAATTTAAAGGTGGAAAGAATGGCAAAAGCAATTGCTGGAAAACAAGGTGATAAAGTTCGTTCGGATTGTTACGTAGAATTTCGTACAAAACGTAGCGGTGGACTTAAAATAGAAGTTAAAAGTAAAGTTCAATCAATGTTTGGCAAATCAATACGAAATTTAGCAGAAGAAATGTTGAACTTTTTCGAAATTAAAAATGCCGAACTTTACATCGAAGATTATGGTGCTTTGGAGCCTACTTTAATGGCTCGAATTGAAATTGCAATTAAGCGGGCTTTACCGAAGATTGAAAAAGAATTTTTACCCGCATTCAATAAAAAAAATAAATACAAAACCACAAAAGATAGGTTACGTAGAAGTCGTCTTTATTTACCCGGAAACGAACCGAAATTTTTTCCTAATGCTGGTTTACACAAACCGGATGGAATAATACTCGATTTGGAAGATAGCGTTGCTCCTTCCGAAAAAGACGCCGCACAAATTCTTGTACGCAATGTTTTGCGAACAATCGATTTTTA
>CAYZGB010000159.1:0-4818 GCA_964477915.1 uncultured Melioribacter sp.
AAACATATTTGCTTATTTTAGGAATATTGTATCCAATTATTTCAATTAAATTTCGTCCTTTCCAAATTATTGCAAAAGACGAACAACTATTTGTTTCGTTAGTTAAAGCATCATTTGCAAATCGTAGAAAACTCGTAAAGAATTCGTTAAGTAATAGTATATTTAAAACTTATGTTGAAAAAATTAACAATTTCGATTTTTCGAAACGAGCCGAAGAATACGGAATAAAGGATTTCGTCAACTTGGCGAATTTAATTTACGAGATAAAAAACGATGAAAAACAAAAGCGATAAAATCGAACACCTAATATATATCGACGAAGAGTTGCTCGAAAATATCCAGGAGCTCATTCGTATAAAAGCGGATGATTCGTTGCGTGCAATTTTTCTTGATACACACCCTGCGGATATTGCGGAAATACTTAATCATCTCGATACCGACGATGCAATTTATTTATTTAAACTTCTCGATACCGAAACGGCGAGTGAAGTTCTTCCAGAAGTTGACGAAAGTGTAAGAGAAGAGATTTTATCAAATATTAGCACCGAAAAAATTACCGACATCGTCGATGAAATGGAAACCGACGATGCAACCGATATTATTGCTGATCTTCCAAAGGAAGTAGCGGAAGAAGTCCTTGAAAATATTGATGAAGAAGATTCCGAAGATGTTAAGGAACTTCTGAAATACAAGGAAGACACCGCCGGCGGAATAATGTCGAGCGATTATGTTTTTGTTTACGATGACCAAACCGTTGGCGATGCAATTGAAAAAGTCCGTGAAAATGCTGATGAATTCGAACATATTTATCACGTTTACGTTTTGACCCGCGATGAAAAACTTGTTGGTTTTGTTCAGCTAAAATCGCTTTTGATAAATCCACCGCAAACACCAATTACCGACGTTTTGGAAGATGACATTATTTACGTCTATCCCGAAACCGACCAGGAAGAAGTTGCACGTATTATTGAAAAATACGATTTGGTTTCATTGCCGGTTGTTGATCACGAACAAAAAATGCTTGGTCGTATTACGGTTGATGATGTAGTTGATGTTATCCAAGAAGAAGCATCCGAAGATATTCAAAGAATAGCCGGTGTTACTGAGGAAGAGGAAACAAGCGATTCGATTTTTGAAATTTCTAAAAACCGCTTGCCGTGGCTTTTTGTTAGTTTAATTGGCGAATTGATTAGTGCGGTTGTGCTTTCCTCTTATTCCGCTTCGCTCGAAGAAATGATTGTTGCAAGCTTTTTCATTCCGGTAGTAATGGCACTCGGTGGAAGTTCCGGTAACCAAGCGGCAATTATTACAGTACGTGCAATTAGTACGGGAACACTTTGGCCAAGTCAAACAGCCAAAAAATTACTTAAAGAATTTAAGGTTGCTAATCTTAATGCGCTTGCTCTTGGCACTGTTTTAATTATTGCAACGTATTTCTTTTTTAATACAGGCTTTAGGTTTTCTATTTTGATTGCATTTACATTATTGGTAATATTGAACTTCGCTACGATAATAGGCGCCGCGATACCGATTTTATTGAATAAACTTAATATCGATCCTGCAATTGCAACCGGACCTTTTGTTGCAACAATGAATGATATTTTCGGGTTGTTAATTTATTTGACATTGGTAACAGTCTTTTTTACGTAAAATGACAAATTTTCGTAAAGTTGTTTTTTCATATTCCGCAGTAGATTTAACCATTTCGGTTTTTCTCATTTTTCTTTCGCTCATCGATATTATTTATTCCGTACTCATTCCTCATTTCCTCGAAATTCTCATTTACAACGCTGTTATTATCGCCTTTATTTACTGGCTTAATTTAAAACGAATGTCAAGCAACGCTAATATTTTCAATGTGTTGGAATATCTATATTTGCCGGTTATGATCTTTTTCGTTTTCAAAGAACTTTACTTTATGGTCGATCCGATAAACGGCGTAATTTACGATTGGTATTTAATCAATGTAGATCAATTTTTATTCGGTGTAAATCCTACTTATGTTTTGTATAAAATTGCAAATCCGGTTTTAACCGAAATTCTGCAACTTGCTTATTCATCGTATTATTTTCTACCTATTATTCTCGCTTACGAATTAATTAAACGAGGTGAAGTTAAAAATGCAGAGTTCACACTTTTCCTTGTTTTTTACGGATTTTTTCTTTCTTATTTGGGATATTTAACACTTCCCGCAATTGGTCCGCGTTTTACATTACACGATTTTAAAATGCTCGATAAAGAACTACCCGGAATTTTTGTAAGCGAATTTATCCGTAATCATATTATTAATCCCGGTGAAGGTGTAACTCTTGCCACACGATTTCCAATGCTTGTCGTTCAAAGAGATGCTTTCCCGAGCGGACATACCGAGATTACTTTAATTGTAATGTACGCTTCGATTCTATTCAAAGCAAAGTCCCGTTTTTTCATCATTCTCGTCGGAATTTTACTTATTTTTGCAACCATATATTTAAGATATCATTATGTAATTGATTTAATTGCAGGAAGTCTATTTATGATTTATACAATTTGGAGTGGGAAAATTTTATTCGATACTTGGGAAGAACAAAAACGTAAAGCATAGGTATTAATGACGAAAATTGAAAAAAAGGAAAAAGTAAAAACCGTTTTTGATCCGATTGCCGAAAGTTATGATTTGCTAAATCATCTTTTGAGTTTCGGAGTAGATTTTTATTGGAGAAACCGAGCAATAAAATTAACCGATTTTTCACCGGAGGCCAAATTACTCGATGTAGCTTGCGGTACAGGTGATTTTTCAATTGTTGCACGCAATAAAGGTGGCGTTAAAAATATTGTTGGGCTCGATTTTTCAAAAGAGATGATGCTACAATTTATGAAGAAAGTACCTTGGGCAAAAGGCGTTTTGGTTCAAGGTGTTGCCGAGCATATTCCTTTCCCCAATGAAACATTTACTAATATTTCCGTTGCTTTTGGTGTACGTAATTTTTACGATATTCCGAAAGGGCTTTCCGAATTTCATCGCGTGTTAAAAAAAGGTGGAAAAGTAACAATTCTCGAATTTAGATTACCGACCAACAAATTTTTCAAAATGATTTACCGTGCTTACTTTCACGGCATTCTTCCGGTAATTGGAAAGCTCATTTCAAAAAATGATGAATCGTACAAATACCTTCCCCGCTCGGTTGAAGAATTTGAAAGAAAAGTGGACACTGTAAAAATATTAAAAGAAGTTGGCTTCAAAGATATTTGCATCACTTCGCTCACCTTCGGCATTGTCCAATGCATTATTGCCGAAAAAGAAAAATAAAATTTAATCCGTCGCAATTGGCTAAATTCTATTTCAATCTTAACTACAAAGCTGAAACTACAAATTTACACGGATTTTGCTAATTCACGTAAAGACGTTGCTTGCAACGTCTCCACGGTTCGTGAAAAATCCTTTACAAAATTTTCGGAATAATTGTTACAAACAAATAATCGCCCGCAATAAGCCAAAAATAAATTAAAAGCCCAAGTACAAAAGGTTTGACTCCCGCTTGTTTGAATTTCGAAAAATTACTTTCAACTCCCAAAGCAGTCATCGCCATTGTTAGTACAAAAGTATCAAGACTATTAATTAGTTTTACTACGGAAGCAGGAAGTAAATTCAGAGAATTAAACCGATTACAACAAGAAACCAAACAGCAAACCAGGGAATTGTAATTTTAGTTTTCTCGTTTGAGCTTGTAGCTTTTCGTTTCCGTGCAAGGAAATAACTTAATATTATTAAATACGGCGATAATAAAATCACACGAATCATTTTTACAATAACCGCAGTACCGGCAACATCGGGACCCATTGCATTTCCGGCACCAACAACGTGTGCTACTTCGTGAACAGACGAGCCGGTGTAAATTCCCATAAGTTTTGGCGATAAATGAAGAATTCCCGAACGATAAAGAACAGGATAAAGAAACATTGAAATAGTTCCGAATATCACTACTGTTGAAACGGCAACGGCAGCTTTGTAGGGTTTGCTTTTTACAACAGGTTCTGCTCCCAATACTGCTGCGGCTCCGCAAATTGCACTTCCTGTTGCGGTAAGCAATGCAATTTCATCATCTATTTTTAGTAACTTGCCTAAAATTATTCCAAGGAAAACGACCGAAGTAATAACCAAAACATCTATTACTATCGCATCCAAACCGACGTTTACTACATTCTGATAAGTTAATCTAAACCCGTAAAAAATTATTCCCGCTCGTAGCAAAGTTTTTGTGCTAAACACTACTCCGGGCACCCACGCTTCGGGTAATTTATTTCTTAAACTGTTCGCATATCCCATTCCAAGAAGAATTCCAATAACCAAAGGGCTTAAAGACAAATGTTTAACCACAGGAAAATCCGCAATATAAAATGCCGAAAGCGAAAACAACGCAATAAGCATTACACCGCTCAGCGTATTCGCTCTATTCTTTTTACTAAATACCATTATACCTCTTTTTTTTAATGAACCACGCAACTTAATAAATTTAAAGAGAAAAATTGAATAATAAATTTTGATATGTCATAACCAAAAGTTTACTTGTCTTATTCAAAATTGCCGCGAATTCGAGGAATGAAGAAACAAGAAAAAAGGCAAAAGGAATAGAGGTATAAGGAAATAGGGGAAATATTTTTGTTGAAAGTTAATAAAGTTCAAAGTTCGTAAAGTTTTTTTGAATTTTAAATTGACCAAGGACGAAGGACTACGGACAAAATCGGTTCACAGTTCACACAAAAAAATCCGTATCAATCCGTGTTCTATTATTACCTACAAGTTTTATCCGTTTTGTAAAGCGTATCATTTTTAATAAA
>CAYZGB010000160.1:0-4761 GCA_964477915.1 uncultured Melioribacter sp.
TTTCGGATATTATTTCCGTCCCAAATACAATTTGGGACGGAGTAAAAAATTAAAATTCAAAAAACTTTATGAACTATTATCAAAAATTCCCCATATACCTTTATACCTCTATTCCTATTGTCCTCTTTTCCTTTTAGCCTTTTAACCTTCCTTAAACTTTATGAACTTTTAACTCACTAAAAGATTCCTCGCGCGTTCGACTTCGTCAGTATCAGATTTAAATGACAAAAAAATCCGACCACAAAGAAGAATTTTTCCCCTATTCAAATTTTCTACAGAAGTTTGCAATCTTACATTTTTCACATTCGGGCTTGCGTGCAAAGCAAACGGTTCGGCCGTGCTTCTGCAAAAGCAACGACGATTTCACCCAATAATCTTCGGGCAAAAGCGATTTCAAATCTTCTTCGATTTTATCGGGATTTTTCGATTCGGTAAGGTAAAGCAGGTAAGCAATTCGTTTTACGTGTGTATCTACGGCAATGGCGGGAATGCCGAAAGCATTACCTAAAACAACGGAAGCGGTTTTCCTTCCAACGCCCGGAAGTTTTGTTAGTAAATCCAAATCTTGCGGAATTTCACCGTTGAATTTCTCAATAAGTTCGGAACAGCAATTTACAAGGCTTTTAGCTTTCTGTTTGTAAAATCCGGTTGAATAAATATAATCGTACAGGTCTTCCGGATTTACCTTTGCAAAATCTTGCGGTGTTTTGAATTTGGCGAAAAGTTTTTCCGTAACAATATTTACACGTTCGTCTGTTGTTTGTGCGGAAAGGATTGTCGCAACAAGAAGTTCAAACGGATTTGAATAATTTAGTGCCGGTTTCGGGTCGGGATATTCCTTTAACAGAATGTCGAAAATTTTTTTCGCACGTGTTTTTTCTTTTTTCGAAGGCATTCTATTTCGAATTTCTCATTCTGTAAACAATTGAAAAAATAAAACCGATACTCATAATTATTATTCCAATCCAAATAAGACTTACAAACGGTTTGAAACTAACGTCAGCAGCAAAAATTTCTTTCTTTGTTTCTTCTTTGCCTTGTTGCAAAAATTTAATTTTAACTATTCCGCTTGCATCAAGTTTTTGCAATCTTACTTTTGTTTTGGAATTAGGCAACTGAACATCAATAAATTCGGTGTTTCCGTTCTCAACGATTTGTTTCGGCACTAATTTTATTTGCTTTCCGTCTTTATCTTTTACGTAAAGCACGGCACCGATTGTCATTCTTTCACCGGTAGTCATTGCTCTAACAAAATTAGGCGGAAGATCGAATTTTTCGAATTTAATTTCCAATCCCTCGTATTCTTTCGTTTCGCCTTTTTTAATTTCAACAATGTTGCTTTCAGAATTATCTTTATCATCATAACTTACTGGTGAAATATACAAGTCGGTTGTCAATGTTTGAATAATATCCGGTTCACGCATTAAGCCGTTGTCAATTTCGGAAAAATACATTGTCGGTTTAAGTGTGTATTTTTTTGCATCTTTTTCGGCTTCAACTACAAAATGAAATCTTTCACCATTATGGAAAGGTTCGTATCCTGTAAAAGTTAATTTGTATCCGTAAACTTCAACGGGTTTGTTTTTAACTAATTTCACGTGTTGTTCTTTTGTGTAACCGCCGTTGGATAAAACACCTAAAACAAAAATTGCAATTCCGATATGTGTTAGATAAGCGCCGAGATAAGACGGTCGTTTTTTTACAACGCGGGAAGCAATTTCGAGGTTAATAATCAGTGCGAAAATATTGAAGTAAATTAAAACCAAATACATCGGGCGATAAACTTTTCCGATAAAAATAATCACCAAAGTAAAAATCAATGATAAGATTAATGGAATTTTTATTCCGTTCCAAAGAGTTTTGGGCTGCGTCTTTTCCCAATGTATTTTAAAACTAATTCCGTTAAGGAATGCTAAAATAACGGCAACCGGCAACGCAAATCTATTGTAAAAAACAAGGTCAACAGTTTGCCCGAAAATAGGGAGCGAAGTTCCGAATATGATTACTATCGAAATAAAAATCAGAAAAACCGTTCCTGTAAATAAAGCAAGTTCGCGTGACCAAAAGTTTTCTTCGTGTGAATAATTTTCTTCCAAATATTTGAATCGAAAGAAAAATGCAAGAAGTCCCATTAAAGTAAAGAAGGACATAAAAATTATAAGAATTAGAAAAACAACTCTTCCGGGTGCAACAAACGAGTGAACCGAAGCATCGCTTAAAACACCGCTACGAGTAAGAAACGTGCTATAAATTACCAAAACATAAGTGAAAATACTTAAAAGCAAATTTATCTTTACGAAACGCCCCGGTTTATCGGAATTTTTTTCCGAGTGTTTTTGAACAAGCATTGTGTGAATTGCCGCAACCGCAATAATCCAAGGGACAAGAGAAGAATTTTCCACGGGATCCCAGCCCCACCAACCGCCCCAACCAAGGACGCCGTACGACCAGTATCCGCCAAGCATAATTGCCGCACCAAGCACCAAAGCAACAGCCAAAATCCAAGGCAACGAGTAACTTACCCATTTGCGGTAATCGTTACGCAATAAAGCTGCAATTGCAAAAGAAAAAGGTACTGCGGACATCGCGAAACCAACAAACAAAAACGGCGGATGAATTTGCATCCAGAAGTTCTGCAAAAGCGGGTTCATCCCGTAGCCATCAACAATAAATTCGTTCAATACCACACCGGATTGATGAAGTTTGGCAACAAATTCCGGTGTAATTTTTACGAAAAACGTTGTGTTATCTTGGCTTTGGAACAAATTGCTTTGCACTACGGGAAGGGAAAGAAATTTTGCATTAATATCTTTAAGCGGAATGTATCTTGAACTTTCCCAAAGGTATGTAAAAGGATTGCTCAACAAAGGATTAATCAAAACCAGCAAAAAGAAAACCGTTAAAATAAATACGAACATAACGGGTGCTTCGAGGTTTTCGCGCTTGGATGTGAAATCGAGCAAAAACAATCCGATTAGTACGGAAAACAAAGTCCACAGCATTATGCTTCCTTCCTGCCCAGCGTAAAAGGACGAGATTAAAAGACCGAGAGGAAGTGAATTATCGCTGTAACTGTAAACGTACTTGTATTCGTATTGATGAGTTAAGATCGCGTGCAATAAAATTAACGAAGCAGCAATTACCGAAATGGTAAGTATATGATAACCAATACGAGCGTATTTGATGCCATCTTCGTAACCACGTGTGGCGTAATAATACATTATCATTGAAAAAATTGCTCCGAGCAGAGCAACGGTTAGAAATATATTTCCGAGCATAATTTCCCTTTCTTAACTTCCGGTGGTGGAATTATCGGCCGCTTGGTACTTGGACGGACATTTCGTCAAAATTTCTTTTGCGTGAAAAACTCCGTCCTTGTAGCGTCCCGTTACTACAACACTTGTGGCGTGTTCAAAATTGTTTGGGATTGTACCATCGTAAACGACTTTCATTTCGTCGCCGTTTTCATTCTTAAGATAAAAAATGAATTTGTTGTTTTGCGTATCGATTATGTATTTTTTCTCTTTATCCCACGAGCCGGTAACTTTGACTATTCTTAAACTTTTTCTGATTTTAGCAAAATCGTTTTCGTATTTGATGCTTGTTTTTGTAAAAAGAAATCCGAGTGCAACAAAAAAGACGGCAATAATAATTCCGCCAATTATATATTTATTCTTCATCTTTTAACCTCTCCGTTTCTTGTTCGATATTTTTCAAACGTTTTTCAATTGAATTTAGAAAAAGAAAAATACCGCCCCAAATAACCGCAAGTATAATAAAAACAATGTAAATCGAATTTTCGGATAAAAATTCTTTCACTCCGTTACCTGCCTTTCATTTAATTCTTCTTTAAGTTTAAGAGATTTATAATTCAATTTCCACATCCAATAATATAATAATGTAAAGGTAAAAAGCGATAAGAAAAATACCGCCAACATATTTCCGTTCATTTTGAAATCGACTATTGGTCCGGCGTTAGTATCATCGGCAGAACCAGGATGAAGCCCGCTCATAATTCTCGGCATAATGAAAACAAAGAACGGAACAGTCAATCCCGCAATAATTGAGTAAACTGCGGAAAGTCTTGCTCGCTTTTCGGGATTTTCGATAGCGGAACGAAGAGCAAACAACGAGCCGTAAATCAAAAGCAGAATGAAAATGCTTGTTTCACGCGGGTCCCAATTCCAAAACGAACCCCAAGTAAATTTAGCCCAAACCGAGCCGGTTAATGTTGCAAGAACTGCGAAAACCATTCCTATTTGAAGTGAAGAATACGATTTAATATCGTAATCAAGGTCGTTTGTTCGCAAGTATAAAAATCCGTAAACCAAAGCGGAAATAAATGCAATCGATGCTAACCAAGCGGTTGGAACGTGGAAGAAAATTATTTTTGCAAGCTCGCCCAAACCCGGGATAAAAGGAAATTCGTACCAAGTGTGCGGTGTTTTTACAATGGGGAAAGTCAATCCCGCAAAAAGTGTAATTAGCATTAAAACAAAAAGCGTGTATTTATAAACTCTATTCATAGATAAGAAATTTTCTTAAAAAATACAAAATATCTATTATTAATTTAATGAATATTTTTCAAATGGAAGTGCAGAAATGATTAATACATCTTCAAACGTAAGGAGCTTCGTTTTGTTTTTTATAAAATTTCGCTTCTACGGAGCTTTGATTTTATTAGGGAATAAGTTACTACAAAGGTTTCGTCCCTATGGGACTTTACCAAAGTAAAATCGAAACAGAGTTTCTAATGCTATT
>CAYZGB010000161.1:0-4722 GCA_964477915.1 uncultured Melioribacter sp.
TAACGATATTATTTCGCTCGGTTACGATATTTCTTCAATAAATCCTTCATCATTGAAACTTTTCGAAAGCGGCAACGAAGTTCCTCTTTATGTTTATGATGGAAATGACGGAACTTTTGACGCTGACGATTACATCGAATTTTACGGACGAAAAAATCCGCCTTTCGGTAATTACAAAACAATTAATAACGATTACGAAGATTATAATGAATACGAAAACCGTTACTGCGATACCTCTTTCTATTTTTTAACTTGGGATAATTCTCCTGGTAATAGAATTTTCGAACAAACGGGTTTTAACAATACTTTAACTGATACCGTTAATTATTATAATGAAAAACTTCACTTCGAGAAAAATAATTGGGTACAAAATATCAATGGCGACGAGACAATGAATCAACTTGCCGATTGGCATAAAAACAAAACTTGGTATTGGGGATGGATAGGTTATTGGAGTCCCAATAAAGTTTTTCATTTTAATGCGCCCGATTTTGTCCCCGAAAAAAATGCAAAGGCTTTTTTCAAAGCTTCTTTGGCAGGGTTATCAAGCCAAATGAGTTTTATGTTAAATATTAACAATACTCGGGTTGATTCTCAAAGAATAAATAAATACCACCAAATGCTATTAGAAGGGGAATTCAACACGTCTATTTTACAAGAAAATAATAACGATCTGAATTTACAATGTGTAGCTGATGACGGAAATTATGCGGCGATGGATTGGTACGAAGTCGATTATCCAAAATTTAGTTCATTAATTAATGATTCCCTTACACTTGAAATATATTCGGATGTTATTCCGGGGGAAAAAATAATTAAAATTGGTAATGCGGATACTACAAATTATTTTATTTATAAAATTTTTCCGGTAAAGAAAAGAATCGTTTCTTACCAAGTTGAAAATGGATATTTATTTTTTTCAGATACTGTAAATGTTGGGGATAAGTATTTCATTGTAGCATCAAGTAATATCAAATATCCTCAAAACGCTGTTCGCAAACATTTTATCAATTTAAGAAACTCGGAAAATCAAGCGGATTATATTGCGATAACTCATTCTGTATTTGGCGAAGAAGTTGATAATTATCTTAATTATATTTCTTCGAATTATTCCGTCAATGTAAAAAAGGTTTACGTAAATGATATATTCGATGAATTTTCTTTCGGTTATCCATATCCAGATGCAATACGCTTATTTTTATACAAAGCATTTACCGAATGGAATGAGCCGAAGGTTTCATATGTGAATTTAATTGGCGATGCGTCTTACGATTATAAATACATTAAATATCGTAATGAAGGCGTAAAAGTCAGTATTGATTATGTGCCGTCTTACGGTTATCCAGTTGGTGATTACTGGTATGTTGTTTGGGATGAAAATGCGCCTCCAATTCCCCAATTAAAATTAAGCCGTTTACCAATTACCCAGGGTGAAGAATTGTCTTATTACTTACAAAAAATTGAAGAAGAAAACGAACATCCTTTCGATGTTTGGAATAAAACTGCTCTTTTCTTTTCCGGGGGCGATGCTAATAACCCGAACGAATTACAAATGTTCAAAAACACAAACGATCAAATTATCTCTTCATATATTGAACCTATTCCGTATGCCGCTAATTATCATCACTTTTACAAAACTTACGATCCACCGACGGATTTCGGACCTTTTACCCAAGAAGAAGTAAATACTGCAATTTCTGAAGGTTCTGTAATTATCGGATATTTAGGACATAGCGGCACAGCAACCTGGGATAATGGAATTAATTCTGTGTTACAATTACAAAACTCTAAAAATCGACATCCGCTTGTCACTGACTTTGGTTGTTCGACAAACAAATTTGCCGAACCTGATATGGTTTGTTTTGGAGAAAGATTTCTTCTTGACGAAAACGGACAGGCCCTCGGATATATGGGGAACTCATCATTAGGATTTCAGAGAACAGCGATAAATATTTCGAAATTATTTTATGAAAAAATGATTGCAGATTCGCTATATACTATTAGCGATGCTCATTTATCGACAAAAATTGAAATGTTTAATCGTTACGGTACTTCCAATGTTTATAAGGTATTTGCGTATTCAAACGTTTTTTTGGGCGAGCCGTTAATACAAGCAAAAATCCCACCTAAAACAAATTTTCATATTGATGAAAATTCTTTAATTACAGACGTTTCGTCAGTTGGTGAAACAATTGATTCGTTACTTCTCAAATTTTCTATATTTAATTACGGACTTTCCTCGCAAGATTCTGTAAATGTAAAGATTAGAGAAAATTATCTTGGAAATATGTTGTACGAAAAGATTATTAAAATTCCAGTACCGAGATTTGTTGATACATTAACTACTGTTTTACACACAAAAAATAAACCAGGTGTTCACGCTGTTGAAATTATTGTAGATTACGACAATCGTTTTGAAGAAATAGATAAAAACGACAATGAATTTGTTTATAACATTAATGTTTTTTCAACTGAACTTCGTGATTTTACAGGATATGTATTGGAAAACGGATCTATTGATAATTTGAAGATTTTAAACCCTGTATTAGAAAATTCCGAGGCAGATAACATTTTACTTTACCTCGATGATAATCCGAATTTTAGTTTCCCAAGAATAGTTGAAATTCCACTTGGAAAATTTTATACCGTTAATTCTTTTTCAAATATTCCCCCAAATAAAAGATTATGGTTTAAATATAAACTAAACACTGATGAGGCGGAATTTTCGTTGACTAAATCTTTCTTTAATTCCAATAACACATCAAAATTTTTATTGAATGACAATTTGTCGTTTAGTAAACAGACAATGGAAAAAATAAGATATAAAGAACAAGAATCCGAACTGAGTTTGATAAATGATTCATTAACTATTTCAGTTCTTTCAGCTGGAGCATATAGCGGTGCAACTTGTGTAATTGCAGTAAACGGTGAGAACTTGTTAACCAATACATTTATGGCTGGAATGGGCGTTGCTGTTTTTGATTCAACAACGCTGGAAGTTGATACTGCTTTTAGTATTTTACTTTTTCTTCGTCCCGATAATGTTCAAGCCTTAGCGGATTTTATTAATCAGCTTGAACCGGGCAAACTCGTCGCAATGGGCGTAATGGATGATGCAAGAACCAGTATGACCACCGAGCTAAAGAATGCAATAAAAACATTAGGTAGTACTAAAATAGATTCATTACAAATCCAGGCGCCTTGGGCATTAATTGGTTACAAGGGAGCACCTCCAGGTTCTGTAATAGAAGAGGTAAAAGGGCCATACGACGGTCAAATTTATATTGACACAACATTTGTTTTACCCAATAAATTCGGAAGGCTAACTACAATCAACATCGGTCCCGCCTCGGCTTGGGGGAGTGTTGCGGTTGAGGATTCTGTGCCGGTTGGAGCAAATATAAATTACAGAGTGCTGGGAGAAAATCCCGATAACTCATACGATACTTTGTCTTATTTGAATTTTGAAAACGGAGTGGCGGATATTTCGTTTCTTAACGATTCCACTTATTCTCACATTAAAATTCTTGCCGAATGTAATGCTTCGGAGAATTACATCTCGCCGATTTTGAAATCACTTGCTGTTGATTATACCGGTTTTGCCGAGCTTGGTACAAATTACCAAACAGTAGCGTTAGAAAAAGATTCCGTTAATCAAGGCGAGGATTTGAAATTGAACTTTTCGGTTTACAATGCCGGCGAAATTAAAGCCGATAGTTTCAACGTTTCCGTTAATTTAATTAAACCGGATAATTCAACAATTCAACTCGATTCATTTTTCGTCCCTTCTTTGCAAGCCGATACGAACATTTCTTTTTCAACAACGTTCAACACTGCTGATTATAAAGGCGATGGACGATTTGCAATTACAATCGATACCGAAAATAAAGTGCAAGAATATTACGAGGATAACAATTACTACACAATCCCGTTTTTCGTGATTGAAGATACGACACGTCCCGAACTTGATGTAACAATCGACGGCGAAGATATTCCCAACGAAATTTATATTTCTGCGAAACCGGTTATTAAAATTTCTCTTTCGGATTATTCGCCGCTTGCAATTACCGATACTTCCAGCGTTATTATTAAATTGAATGACAAACAAATCTATTACAACAATCCCGATAGAACGGACGAAATTTCAGATGAAAATCCGAAATACACGGTAACTTACACGCCAACTCTCGAAACGGGCGAATACACTCTTTACGTAAACGGAAAAGATGCAAACGGGAATTTTGCAGAGGAAAACGGAATTGAAAAACATTTCAAGGTTTCCACAAAAGCGGAATTGCTTGAAGTTTACAATTACCCGAATCCCTTTGCAAACGAAACGTACTTTACTTTTAAGCTTACACAAATTCCCGATGAGTTTAAGATACGAATTTTTACTGTTGCGGGAAGATTAATACGCGAAATTGAATTGAACCAATCCGAACTTAATTATGATTTTAACCGAGTTTATTGGGATGGCCGCGACCAAGACGGCGACGAAATTGCGAACGGTGTTTATTTTTACAAAATCATTTTGAAGAAAGGAAACGAGACGGTAACTAAAATTCAGAAGCTGGCGAAAGTTAGATAAGAACTAAATTTCCAAATCATTTACAGAAAGTACTTGTATTTCCGCTTGTTCGCTTTCGGCAAAATTGGATAAATCTTTTTCCAGAACTTTGGCATCGCCAACAATAACTGTAAGTTGCTCATCCGGCAAGATAT
>CAYZGB010000162.1:0-899 GCA_964477915.1 uncultured Melioribacter sp.
GAAAGTGTAAATTTAACAGCGGGCGATAGTTCTTTTACCGGAACAATACCCGCACTTTATTCGGTTGAAAAAATTGATTACTACGTGCAAGTAATTAATAACGGTGTAAAATACAAATCGCAAGTTTACGAGATTACCCCAAAAGCCGCGGGCATATTAACACAAGTTTCGTTTAATCCTTCGTTGGATAACGTTTTAATTCGCAAAGGCGATAGTTACAAAATCTCCTTAATTTTACGCGACGGCGTAAACAACTCGTTATTGGATAAATTCACCGGCGAAAATCATCCTGGGAAAATTGTTTGGAATTTACCGGAAGATTTTTCTTATGTTTTTCCTAACGATAACGATAGCACTGAAATAATAATTACTGCGGGCAACAACGAAGGACTTGCAACTATTTCGGTTACGGCATCTCTTAATGGATTTTCGGCTTCTAACTCCGCAACGCTCTCAGTTAATGATTTGGGAATAACATCGCTTTCGGTTTCCGCTCCTGTTCAACGATTATCGAATCGTTCCGCCGGTGTTCAATTTTCATTAACCGGAAAAGATTCGACCGGACGCACGATTACTCTCGGCAGCGGAATTACGTGGGATATTTCGCCAATTACAGCAATTTCCGAAGATGATTATCAGTATTTCCAAGAGACGGGATTTTATCGTCCGGTTGATTCAACTTTTGTCGGACAAATTAAGGTTACCGCCGAAGATGAAATAAGCGGATTGAAAGATGAAACAACGCTTTCTGTTTTTGCAGAAATTTATCCTTCCACTTCCATTACACTTACTGACGGTACAGGCTTTACACTTGCACTACCGGCTCAATCTGTTAACGTTCCCGTAGAATTGGAACTTCAACAGAAGATGAAAAAGATGACTTAAAGATTATTAAAGGA
>CAYZGB010000162.1:909-4605 GCA_964477915.1 uncultured Melioribacter sp.
TTGGAACTTCAACCGAAAGAAATTCGTTCCGTTAACAAATATGTAACTCCGTTAAATTCGGAACACAAATATTTGACGGGGAACAAATCGTATTCGATTTCTTACAATTCATCTTATGCTTTGCCGGGCGATAGTTTGCAGAAATACGGGAACATTAAACTTCCGATACCCGATGATTTTCGCTTCAACGAAAAGGACAAATCAATTTCGTATTACGATGCAATAAAAAAACGCTGGATTTTATTAAACACTTCCGGTAAAGGAAATATTGAAGGAAACGTTACGGAATACAATAAATTCACACGCTTCGGCGAATATTCCATTCTTGCACAAAGCGAACCGTTATCGATAAAATACGCAAGTGTTTTGCCAAATCCGTTTTCGCCGCAAATTGCTCCCGTTAAAATCGGATATTATCTAACATCCGACGCGCCGCCGGCAACGGTTACAATTAAGATTTACAACATCAACGGCACTTTGGTTCGCACACTTTTTGAAAACGATATTCAATACCCGGGTAGATACGGAAGTTCAACTTCGTTGAAAGAGATTACTTGGGACGGAAAAACCGACGGCGGAAACACGGCACGTAACGGACGTTACATAGTGCGGATTACGGCACAAGACGGCAATAATTCCGTTTCAAAAATTTTACAAGTGATTTTGATTAAATAATTCTTGATGAATAAAATGAAAACGAAAAACAAAATATCGGTTGTGTTAATATTAATTTTAAGTGGAAATTTTTTCGCACAGGATCTCTCCGGTATTTCCGCAAGTTTTGTTGATTTGGGCTTTGGAACAAAAGCCGCGGGAATGGGAAACGCTTTTGTTGCCTCGGCAAACGATGCAAATGCAGTTTTCTGGAATTCGGCTGGTGTTGCTTCAATGGAAAATTCCGCAGTTGAATTTAATTATTTCAATCAAATGCAATTAGTTCCGTATAGTTCGGTCGGTGCTGTTTTCCCAATCAATAAAAAATACGGAAATGTTGGTGCCGGATTTATTTATTCCGGCGATAAAGCACTTAAAGAATTTACTGTTGTTATTGGTTACGGAAGGACATTCGGCGATTTCAATTTCGGAATAAATTTAAAATACCGTTACGCCACGTTTGGAAATAATTCGTTCGACCCAAATGATTATTCTGTATTTGACCAAAACGAAATTACGCAAGGTGAAGCAACACAAGTTTTCGGAAACGGACAAGGCTTTGGTGCGGATTTCGGAATAATCTATAAAATTAGTAAAAAATTTAATCTCGGTTTAGCTATTAAGGATTTTATTGCTCCTTTCAAATGGGTTTCAGATACAAAAAGCGAAACACAAAAACCGAAAGGCTCTTACAACGAACCGATGCCGCTTAAAGCATATCTTGGAATTTCGGCACGTCCGTTCGAAAGTGTTGAAATTAATGCCGATTTCAAACCCGCAATATTAAAGGACGAAAGCAATGTGTTTTGTTTCGGTGCACAATATTTGTTTATGAATATCGTTGCTTTCAGAGCCGGAACTCAACAAGCTGTAAATTCCATTGACGATGAAAAATACAATTTCGGTATCGGAATTCAATACGATATTGCCGGAATTACGGCTTCTGCAAATTATGCTTATGTAATTGAACAACTCGGAAATACTTCAAGATTTTCATTGGGAATTAAATTAAAATGAAAAAATTAATAATACTTGGAATTATTTTAGCCAATTTGATTTACGCACAAGATACCCCGCAACTTACCAGATTTGACGGTGGGAACCTAAATCTTTCCGTTTACGCATCGATGAATTTTTTCGGTGGCGGTGGCGGAAGCGGTGCAAGCGGCGGGATAATTGCTCCGTTAATGAATAATTACTCAACGGCAATTTTTTCAAATCCTGCCGAACTTACTTTTCTGAAATCACCTCATTTTCAATTCGATTACAAAGCACCGCTAGCCATAAACGATTTTATCGATAATTCTTCAATCGCTTCGGCAACCGATGATTATTTACAAGATACAACAATGTTTATTTTGCAAGACGAAAATCCCCGATACACAAATGTAAATTCTTCCGAAGCCGGACAACTCGGCGGTTTTTCTGCTTTTTCAGTTGCTTTCCCGATTAGTGAAAAATCCGCTTTTTCTGTAGCATTCAATTATCCGCTCCGATTTAAAATGAATATGTTGCTCAACGGACTTGAAACTAATTTGCATACAGCACAAGATGTCGGTGGAAATGAAACAACTTTCGATATGCTATTAAATACAACTATTACCAATTCCATTTATTTTGACATAAGTGAAATTTCTTTCGGTTTTGCTTACAATATTTTCAACGATGCAAACGGCTTTCTCTCTGCCGGTATTTCGCTTTCCCAATTCACGGCAAATAACAATTTGGATTTACTTACAAAAATCGATGGTGCAATTGTTCTTAATAATGCGAACGAATATTATTTCAACAACCCCGATGATAATCTTTTGGACAAAACAGCCGGCGAAACAAATGATTTTTATTGGAAAGTAAAAGGCAATTTTACGGATAAACAATTCGGCGGTAAATTCGGAATTTATTATAATCCGGATTTTAACAGAACCTCAACTTGGAATTTTTCACTGGTTTATGATTATAAACCGAAATTTAATCTAACCGACGAAAACGCCGTAAACATTGGCTTTCAGCCGAAATTTATGAAAGGACGTTTACTTGGCGAAGGCGACGAGTCGCTCGATATTAATCTCGATTCAATTAATCTTTCCAAACCGCATCTTACAAATCGAACTTACAATTATTTTACAAATTCAATATTATTCGAATTGCCTTCAAGTCTTACATTTGGTATAGATAAAGCATTCGGCGAAAGTTCCGTTTCAGTGAACTTCACTAAATATTTCGGACGCACGTTCTACAAATTCGATAAATACGAGATTGGGAAAAAATCCAATTTCGGATTAAAATTTGCCGCCAACATTCGATTTGATGATGAGCTAGAAGGCTGGGGCTTTGCCGCAATTCCTATTCGATTGCTTTATCTCGATATTGACGGACTTTTGTTTCAAATATTCCGCTCCGTTACACAATATCGTAATCCACATTACAGAATTGCTTTCGGTGCAATTTTAGGCGATGAAATTATGTCCGATTTCGGCAAAGATTACAACGATATGCTAAAAACGGCGTTCTCACTACCCTATCCATTCGGGCTTTCGCTTTCCCGTCAATATTTGATTTTCAATAACATCAACGTCGGCGTAATGATTTTCGGATTTCCCGATCTTGCACTTAAATTTTCTATCGGTTACGGATTTTGATATTATAAGATAAGACGCAAATTTTAATAGAACACGGATAACGCGGATTCGACGGATTTACACGGATTATTATCAGCTATCAGCCGACAGCCCCGATTCTCGGGGTAAACTGGTCAGCGTTCAGTCTTCCACTCCGTCCGAAACTGAGCTTCTGACGTTAATAAATATTCGTTTTTCATTCGCGACTTCGCGGCAATTTATTTTATCTATTTTTCACAGATTAGAAATCTGTGCTACATTTCTAAATTCAATTTCATATAGAGAATACAATAATAATCAAGTCATTGCAATGCCCCGATAACAAATCGGGGCTGTGGAATTTTCTTAGTAAGTTTGGTTTTTCATTCTGTAAATTGCCTCGCTCCAAAAATTGTGTTTTGGTTTGTCAATACTAATTTTTCAA
>CAYZGB010000163.1:0-4585 GCA_964477915.1 uncultured Melioribacter sp.
GGAGAAGAGTTTCTGAAAACACCGCACTGGCTGTGGAAAGAACCTGTCGAAGATCCAGTACATGGTAAGTATATGTTGGGTAAGGAAAATATTCTGAACAATTTCTGTATTGGTATTCGTTCGAACGAACCACGCTGTACAAGTTGTCACGCAGGTTACGGTTGGAAAGACAAAACGTTCGATTTTTTGAAACAGGAAAATATCGATTGTCTTGTCTGCCACGATCAAACCGGAACGTACAAAAAATATCCTACAAAGGCAGGTTATCCGGTAAACGAACCGATGACTTTTCCACCGAAAGGTGGCAAAAAGAAATTTTTCCCACCCGATTATAATAAAATTGCACAAAGTGTCGGTTTACCTAAAAGAAACAATTGCGGAGCGTGCCATTATACCGGCGGTGGTGGAAACAACGTAAAACACGGTGATTTGGAACTTGCGTTAAACAAAACCACTAAAAAAGTTGACGTTCACATGGGTGTTGATGGAGCGAATATGCAATGTATCGAATGCCACAAAACTTACAATCATCAAATTCCAGGGACACTTTTAACAATTCAAACGAATAATAAGGAAAATAGAGTTTATTGCGAAGATTGTCATAAAGGTGATTTTCATAAAAAAGAAATTCTGAATAAACATTTAAGAAAGGTTGCTTGTCAAACTTGCCATATTCCTTATTATGCAAAAGTTAATCCGACGAAAATGTACTGGGATTGGTCAACCGCCGGTTTGAATACTGACGGAAAACCGATTGCAAAATATGGTGGTAAATTATTGAATAAAGGCGGACATCCTATTGACGGGAAAACCGGTAAGCAGGCTAAAAATATTGAAGTGCATAGTTATATGGCTAAAAAAGGTTCTTTTGTATGGGGAGTAAATGTCGTTCCCGATTATGTATTTTCAAACGGAACTGCATCCCATGTTTTGATTACGGATAAAATTGATGGTAGTAAACCTGTTGTCTTAAATAAACTCGGTGGTTCGTATGAAGACGGAAAAATAATTCCCGTGAAAATTTTCAGGGGCAAACAAATTTATGATAAAAAATTCAAAAATTTAATTCAGCCTAAACTTTTCGGTAAAAAAGGGACAGGTGCCTTTTGGGCAGAATATGATTGGGGAAAAGCAGCAGAAGCAGGTATGAAATATGTAGGACAAAAGTACAGTGGTGAATACGGATTTGTTGAAACCGAAAGTTTTTGGCCAATAAATCATATGGTTTCGCCGAAAGAAGATGCCTTGAAATGTCAAGATTGTCATAAACCCGAAAACGGTCGTTTAGCAAAATTACAAGATCCCGATTTGTATGTTCCTGGTCGCGATAGAATTGCAACTTTGGATACAATCGGTTGGTTGCTTGCTTTGTTAACACTTGTAGGTGTTCTTGGTCATGGTTTGGGTAGAATGATTTTTACAAAGAAAAAATAAGGGGAAAAATAAAATGAAAAGAATATATATGTACGAACGTTTCGAAAGATTGTGGCACTGGCTACAAGCTCTTTTAATAATTACTTTATTTTTAAGTGGATTTGAAGTTCACGGAACATGGAAAATTTTCGGGTATGAGGATGCCGTTAAAATTCACAATTTTTCTGGATGGTCTTTGTTTTATCTTTACCTTGCGGCATTGCTTTGGCATCTTACTACAAAAAACTGGCGGCAATATATTCCTACTACCGAACATTTAATTGATCAAGTAAAATTCTATATGGTCGGTATTTTTAAAGGTGAACCTCATCCCGTTGAAAAAACACCCGAAAATAAAATGAATCCTCTGCAACGAATTACTTATTTAGGATTGGTCCTCGTTTTGTTACCTGCTCAAATTGTAACGGGATTTCTTTATCTCTATTACAAAGATCCAGATGCATTTCTCGGTAGTACAGAAACTCTTTGGACGCCGGCGGTTGTTCATACAGCCATTGCTTTTCTAATTCTTTCTTTCGTAATCGGTCATATTTATATGACAACAACCGGTCATACGGTTTTTGCCAATATCAAAGCAATGATTACCGGTTGGGAGGAAGAGCCTGATTAATAAATTATTTCCACGAGAATTTCTCGTTTTACCTTCACAAAAGCCTCGCCTTTTGGTGAGGCTTTATTTTTTATTTAATTCTTGATTTACCTTATTTAATAATTCCTCTAATCTTTCTTTTTCTATATTGAAATTAGGGTCATAATTTCCCAAGGCTTTTTCTAAATTTTCCTTCGCCTCTTTCATTTTCCCAATTTCAATAAATTTAGTAGCATTTTTAATATAAGAATAAAAATCGTTCTCAGATTTTACGGATATGAATAAATTTTCCCACTTCGGTTTTTTATTTTGAAGCCAAATTTCATCAGGAGTGTAACCCCATTTTTCAATAAATTTTTGTTTGTTTTTTTCAAGTAATTTATAATATTTCTCTTTCCCTTCAGCTCCAAAACTTTTAGAACCGTAATGATGAATAAAAACATCGAGGGCAATAATTGTTTTGAAACCGGCCAGTTGTGCTCTTAAACAAAAATCGTCATCTTCATAATTACCCGGGGTAAACCTCTCGTCCAATCCACCTATTGTTTCAATAACTTCTCTTTTAATTAAGGTGCATAAAAAAGCAACGCGGGGAAACTCAAAAGACTCACCTTGATGTTTTAGGGAAATATCTTTTGCAAATTCGTGCATTTCGTCGATATTGGAATAAGAAATATCCTTTATTTTTTGAACTCCGCTTACCTTATTTGAAATAACTCCTACGATTCCAATATTATCTTTTCTTTCGGCGTGTGCAATCATTTTAGAAAGCCAATTTTCGGTTAGAACAATATCGCTGTTTGCAATAACAATGTAAGGTGTATTCGCAATTCGTAATCCTTGATTGATTGCTTTCGGGAACCCGAGATTTTCTTCATTTGTAATTACTTTTACGTTACTCGATGTTCTTCGGAAATTTTCAATAACCTCTTTTGTTTCGTTGTTGCTAGCGTTATCAATAATTATTGTTTCGAAGGAATGGTTACGTTCGTATTTTAACGAGTTGAGCATTTCTTTAAGATAACCCGCTTGATTATAAACGGGAATAATAATAGTTGCCGAAATGTTTTTTCTTACCTTGAAAATGAATTGGTAGTACTGAGATTTCTCTTGTAAATCGTCAACAGCGAAACCTTCCGATTTTAATTTCGAAATCAACGAATCGGGAAATTTATATTCGTTTAATACAGTTGCTTCTATTTTTTCAATTTTGAAGCCTGCATCGAAGAACATTTCCGCAGCGGTTTTTTCGGTAAAGAAACGAAGATGTGTTCTATCAAGTATTCCCGCATCTTCGTATTGCCAAGTACCTTCGAGCAAAGCTTTTATTACAGTCCAATGACGAACATTCGGAACGCTTGCAATAATTTCGCCGTTACTTTGCAATTTTGAAGCGATAAGTTTTACAATTTTTTCAGGATTTGGTAAATGTTCCAAAACATCTGCAAAAATTATTGTATCGAAATAATTATCAGGTAGTTCTTCTATTTTTTCGTTAATATCGCCAATTAAAACATTGTCGAGTTTCTTTTCAGCAATGCGGGCAACCTTTTCAACAATTTCAATTCCCCAAACTTCTGCATCATTTAATTCTTCTTTTAATTTTGCTCCGAGTGTTCCGCTTCCGCAACCTACATCAAGAATTTTTCTTGAGTTTCTATCAACAAGTTTTCTAACTTCAGGTCGGGAATACGAGTAATAATCTTTTTCGGCTTCTACCTCCATTTTTTTTAGAAGATTTTCATTTTCCGTATAAAGTTTGTATGTATCGACGTTGTAATTTTCTTTGAAATATTTGTATTTGCTAATTATGTAATCTGGGTAATCTTTATCTTCGTTCCAGCCGAGATGATAAGCTTTGAGTTTTTCGGCAAATCCTACAAGTCCGCCGTTTCTTCTAATTCTTTCGCACGTTTCCCAATCCGTTACATACGGAAAATTAAAATATTTCCGCTTAATCGATTGCATTACCGTGCCGACGTTCGAAAGAATAATTTCGTCGTTGTAGCGTTTTTTTTCTCCAAGATAAACATCCGGTAATTTCGCCGGCTTGTTCGAGTCATCGAGATTTAACGCAAGCAAACCGAGTTCGGGGTGTTTTTCGTGAAGTTCCAGAACTCTTTCGAGCCAGCATTTTCCTTCCATTTCCGGAACAAGAATATCGGGATCAGATACTATAAACGGATCACTTTCCGAAACATCAATTCCTTTTTGAAAGCCGCTCGTCCATTCGTTTTTATCGTTGTAAATAATTTTATCGTAAAGTATTTCGGTTTGTTTCAGAAAAGTTCTAAAATCATCGTTACTTGCGTTATCTACAATAATTATGCGATAAGGATAACGTGTTTGTTTTATCAGTGCATCAATTGTACGAAAAAAATAATCGGTACGATTATGAGTAAGGAAAATTATGTCAATCGGTTTTCCTTTTTGTTCAACGCTTTGCTTAATGAGATATTTTTTGTACGTATCGATAATTAAATTCGTTTCGTAAATACTTAATTTTTGATTGCCGAGTTCAATTCCTTGTTCGTTGTAAAGATAAAGCCCCAAATGTTCGCG
>CAYZGB010000164.1:0-4472 GCA_964477915.1 uncultured Melioribacter sp.
CTTCGTAGGATGCATCTTCAACTTCACCTTCGTTAGGTGTCGATGAAGTTTGTCCGCCAGTATTAGCATTTGCTTGCGGACCGCTTTGGGCTTGTTGTCCCGTAGCACCTTGCTGTTGATAGAGTTTCGGTGCAATTTCGTTCCAAGCCTTACTCAAGCTTTCCATTGCCGATTTTATTTCCGCAGTGTTATCGGTTTTAATCGCATCTTCAACTTTGGTAATTTCGGCTTCGAGACGAGCTTTATCTGTGTCATTCAACTTGTCTTTAAGCTCATCCATTTGTTTTTTAGTTTGGAAAACAAGAGCATCTGCTTGGTTTTTAATCTCCACAGCTTCTTTTTTCTTCTTATCCTCTTCGGCGTGTTCTTGAGCTTCGCGTTTCATCTTTTCGATTTCTTCTTTTGTCAATCCGCTCGAAGATGTTATTCTTATACTTTGTTCTTTACCTGTTCCTTTATCTTTTGCGGAAACATGCAAGATACCGTTAGCATCAATATCGAATGTAACTTCAATTTGCGGAACACCTCTCGGTGCCGGTGGAATTCCGTCCAAATGGAATCTACCGAGAGTTCTGTTATCTTTTGCCATCGGGCGTTCACCTTGAAGTACGTGAACTTCAACGGATGTTTGATTATCAGTAGCAGTCGAGAATATTTCGCTCTTTCTTGTCGGGATTGTTGTATTTGCTTCGATAAGTTTTGTCATAACTCCACTAAGAGTTTCGATACCGAGCGAAAGCGGAGTTACGTCTAGCAAAAGTACATCTTGAACATCACCGGCAAGAACACCGCCTTGAATTGCAGCACCGATTGCCACAACTTCATCGGGATTTACACCTTTGTGCGGTTCTTTGCCGAAAATTCTTTTTACAACTTCTTGAACTTTAGGTACACGTGTCGATCCACCGACAAGGATAACCTCATCTATTTGAGATGCCGTTACACCAGCATCTTTCATTGCTTGTTCGCAAGGTCCAACAGTTCTTTCAATTAAATCGTCAATCAATTGTTCGAATTTTGCACGAGTAATTGTAATGTTCAAGTGTTTCGGACCTTCTTGCGTAGCAGTTATAAACGGCAAGTTTACATCCGTTTGCATTGCCGATGAAAGTTCAATCTTTGCCTTTTCAGCAGCTTCTTTCAAGCGTTGTAAAGCCATCGGGTCGTTGCGTAAATCAATTCCTTCTTGTGCCTTAAATTCATCGGCAAGATAATCAATCAACCTTTGATCGAAATCATCACCACCCAAGTGGGTATCACCGTTTGTCGCCTTAACTTCAAAAACACCGTCACCAATTTGAAGAATTGAAATATCGAAAGTACCACCACCAAGGTCGTAAACCGCAACTAATTCTTCTTTACCCTTTTTATCCAAACCGTAAGCTAATGCAGCAGCAGTAGGTTCGTTGATAATTCTCTTAACAGTAAGTCCTGCAATTTCACCGGCATCTTTTGTAGCCTGGCGTTGAGAATCGTTAAAATATGCAGGAACAGTAATAACGGCTTCTTTAACTTCTTGACCGAGATAATCTTCTGCGGTCTTTTTCATTTTTTGAAGAATCATTGCGGAAATTTCCGGTGGTGAATATAATTTATCTCCAATTTTCACACGTGCCGTATCGTTTTCACCGGCTACAACTTCGTAAGGGACTTCATCGGCTTCATTTTTTACTTCGGACATTCTACGTCCCATAAATCTTTTAATGGAGAAAATTGTATTTTTAGGATTAGTTACCGCCTGTCTTTTTGCAGGCATTCCTACCAATCTTTCTCCATTTTTTGTAAATGCAACAACCGAAGGAGTAGTGCGTTGACCTTCGGAATTTGGAATAACAACCGGTTCATTACCTTCCATTACGGCAACGCATGAGTTTGTTGTTCCCAAGTCAATTCCAATAATTTTTCCCATATCTTTTTCCTCCTTTTTTACACGCCGACGGGCTGCCTCGGAAGACAACCCGCCGTTTTAATTAGCGCTAATTATTTAATTAATTGTTTATTATTTAATTTTGATTACTTTTTCAGCAGGAGTTTTCGGTCCAACTTTTTTCAATTTAATGTGAAGAACACCATTCTTAAATTCAGCTTCAACTTTGTTTTCATCAACATTTTCCGGTAAAGTAAAGCTGCGTTTGAATGAACCGTAAACTCTTTCGGTTCTAAAAGCATTGTTATCTTTTCTTTCATCTAAAATTTTCTTTTCGCCTTCAATGGTCAAAATGTTATCTTGCAATGTTATTTTTAAGTCTTTTTTATCGACACCCGGAACTTCAAGGTCGATAAAAATGTTTTTATCGTTCTCTGAAATATCGACACGAGGCGAAAATGTTTGAGCTAAATCCGGAGTGAATGCCGGAAAATCGTTGAACAATGCTTGTAATTGATTTTGCAAACTTTCTAATTCACGGAAAGGTTCAAATTTTACTAACGTCATGGCTCTTACCTCCTTTTTTATTTTTTTCTTTTTTCAAACTTTCGCCTAAACTACTACAAAGTGCGTGCCAATTACGGGTAAATCCTTCTAAATTATTATTTATCAATCAGTTAGAAGGATTTATGGAATTTTTTAGAATGTTCTTATTAATGACAAAATTTATGACATTTTTCACAGCGGACGTTAATTTTGTCATATTTTATGAAAAATAATCAGAGGTATTTAAAATGTTTAACTACGAAGATTTCGACATAAAATTAGAAACCGAATTTCTCGGAAGAAATTTCATCTACTTTGAAAAAATCGATTCAACAAACAGCTATTTGTTAAATTCAAAACAAATTGAGGAATTTGGAACGCTTGTTTTTGCGGAAGAACAAACCGCGGGACACGGACGCAGAGGTAAAACGTGGGTTTCCAAACCCGGGAAAAATTTAACATTTTCATTATTGTTCAATAAGGAATTGAATTCATTTAAGATTTCTCATCTTAATCTTACGGCAGCGCTTTCCGTTGCAATTGCTTTGGAAAATTTGCATCAGCTATCCGTAAATCTAAAATGGCCGAACGATGTTTTGGTAAATAACAAAAAAATTTGCGGTATTCTTGTAGAAACATCCGTCAGAGGAAGCAAAATCGATAGAGCAGTAATCGGTTTTGGCGTTAATGTCAATCAAGATTATTTTAATCAATCCTTTGATATTGAACCGACATCAGTTAAAGCTTCGGTTGGAATGGAAGTAAGCCGCGAAAGGTTGTTAAGTGAAATCCTCAATATTTTTGAAGAAAATCTTTTCATATTGCAAAAAAATCCGAAATACATTTTAGATTTGTGGCGTTCGCGTAGTAAAATGCTTGGGGCAAAAGTTAAAGTTTCCGACGGAAAATCGGTCAAGCTCGGTAAATTTATTGATATTGACGATGACGGATTTTTAATTTTATACGACGGTAAAAAAGAAGAAACAATTGCTTTTGGCGATGTTTCGTTACGAGAACAAGAAGATTAAGAATGATAATTTCGTTTATTCACTTGTAAATTCATCGATTTGAAAATTAATATCACAATAAATATTTTGATTTGATAATCTTAAAAACATTTGAAAAGGAATTGAAATGAAAGAGAAAATTAGAATTGCTTCGGGACAAGGTTTTTGGGGCGATTTAATCGATGCACCGGTTTGGCAAGTTAAACACGGCAAAATCGATTATCTCGTTATGGATTATCTTGCCGAAGTAACAATGTCCATTTTACAAAAGCAAAAAAACAAGAATCCGAATCTCGGTTATGCGAAAGATATTCCGATTTTAATGAAACGCATTCTTCCCGATTTGAAAGAAAAAGGTTTTAAGGTAATTACAAATGGTGGTGGTGTAAATCCCGTTGCTTGTGCAAATGCGGTTTTTGATGTTGCACGCGAGCTTGGAATTTCGGGATTGAAAATTGCGGTTGTTCTCGGCGATGATATTCGCGAGCGAATTGACGAAATAATCGAACAAGGTGCTTTGCTCGAAAATATGGAAACCGGCGAACCGATTACGATTGTTAAGGACAAACTATTAAGTGCGAATGTTTATTTCGGTGCTTTCCCGATTGTAGAAGCTTTGCAAAAAGGTGCGGATATTGTGATAACCGGAAGAACAACCGATACGGGACTTACGCTTGCACCGATGATTTACGAATTCGGTTGGGGAAAAGATAATTACGATTTGATGGCGGCGGGAACAGTTGCGGGTCATATTCTTGAATGCGGTGCTCAGTCAACGGGCGGAAATTTCCTCGGCGATTGGCAAAAAGTACCGAACTTCGCACAAATCGGATTTCCGATTGCGGAAGCTTATCCGAACGGCGATGTAATTATTACCAAACACGAATCGCTTGGCGGAATGGTAACTTTCGAAACCGTAGCGGAACAACTCGTTTACGAAATTGGCGATCCTACTCAATACATTACACCCGATTGCGTTGCCGATTTTACCTCAATTAAGTTGGAAGATTTAGGCAACAATCGAGTTAAAGTTTACGACGTAAAAGGTAAAC
>CAYZGB010000165.1:0-4413 GCA_964477915.1 uncultured Melioribacter sp.
GCCTTGAAAAGCAAATTAAATCCGGAAAACTAACAAAGGAAAACATTAACAACAGAGAGTATAATAAATATCTGAAATTAGAAAGCATTATCGTTGTAAGCATTGATAATGAGAAATTTGAAAATGATGCAATAAATGATGAACTAAAAGGTTGCATTATTACCACGAACCTCTCTGAAATAATATTTTTGCTAATTTTTTAAGTCTAAAATAACCTTCAGGGTGTCCCAGTGCACAAAACAGGGGCAACCGTGTGGGAGAGTAGGTAGCCGCCTGGATTTATTTTTTACCCGTTTCGCTCTGCGATGCGGGTTTTTTATTTTAAAACAAAAAAGGCATCCGTAATGCACACCTTTTTTGTAAAAATTTAAGCAAATGTGAGTGTTATTTTTGCGGTGGAAAATCTTCTAAAATTTTTTCTACAACATCATCGAGATCTTCATCGTTAATTCTTCCGTTAACAACTCCGGTTGCTGCTCCACGCCAAACCAATTCTTTCTTTTGATAATCTCCAATATCAACAATTAGTGTTGCTTCGTTATAGTACACAACATCGGTATGAACCGGTGTGAAAGCTACTCCCCAACCGTAATAACCGTAGCCGTACATTCCATATCCACCGGTTTGATTTACTTGCATTCTTTCTTTAACACCTGCATGAACAATTACAACAAAATCGGGATTTTTGTCGACTTTCTTAAATCCTTTTTTATCAAGGACATAATCTACCGATGCAACTATTCTTTTTTTGAGAAGTGGATTTTTACTCAGTGCATCGTCTGCCGGTGCTTTTCCTTTATACCAAGAATATGTTTTGTATTTGCTGAAATCGATATTTGGGTCGTGATCGGTTTCTATACTGACGGATGAACAACCCCACAATGCTATCATTAATAGAAAAATTATAATATTCAGTTTCTTCATTTGATTTTCTCCTAATATTTATTTGTTTTCGATATTCCAGCCCCCGCCTATTGCTTTATATAATTTGATGTATGAAGATAAGTAACTTGCTTTTATTGAAGAAAGCTGAAGTTCGCTATCGAATAAAATTCTTTCGGATTCCAAAACTTCGAGAAAACTGGTTACACCCTGGTCATATCTTTTCCGCGAAAGCATTACTGCATTTTTTGCAGCTTCAACTTGCTGTTCTTTTACTTTTAGCTCTTTTTTGTATGTATTTAGTTCTACAAGAGCATCTTCAACTTCTCTGAAAGCGTTTAAGACTGTATTTTGATAGTTATACAATGCTTCTTTGGTTTTTGCTTTTTCAACTTCGATGTTGGAAATATTTTTATTGAAATTAAAAATAGGTCCTACAATAGAACCACCAATTAACCAAGCCGGATTTCCGGAAAATAAAGTGGATAATTCATTTCCGGCGTAACCTCCAAGCAATCCTAGGTTGAATGAAGGAAATAATCGGGAAACAGCAACGCCGATTTTTGCATTTTGTGCGTGTAATAAATTTTCGGCTCTTAAAACATCCGGGCGATGACGTAAAACATCAGAAGGAATTCCAACGGGAATTTCTTCTGAAACACTTTGCTCCATTAGACTTAAACCGGTATCTATTTCGCCGGGATTTTTTCCAAGTAACACGGAAAGGGCATTTTCGGTTTGTGCTACCGCTCTTTGTAAATTCGGAACATTTGAAGCGGCAATATCCATTTGAATTTGAGCTTGATTTACATCGATTTCGGGAACAATTCCGTGTTCAAATCTTTTCTTGATGATTTCAAAACTTTCTTTACGGGATTCGAGTGTTGCTTTTGTAATTTCGAGGCGGTTCTTAAAATCGAGCAAAAGAAAATAATTGGAAATTACAAGCGAAATCAAATCCAATTTTACACTCGTATAAGCATATTTTGTTGCAAGTAATTGTGATCTTGCTGCTTCGGTTGCTCTTCTATATTTCCCCCAAAAATCGAGTTCCCAACTTAAAGTCGGCATTATTGAAAAAGCATTTGCAGGCGAAGGTAGTTTTGTTCCGTTTGCGTAAGTTCCTCTTCCTGCTTGAATATTGTAATTTAATGCCGGATACCTATCCGCCCCAATGAAAGTTAACATCGCATTGGCTTGTTCAATTCTTGCAGCAGCGATTTTCAAATCTTTATTATTTTGCAATGCGGTATTTACAAGCCAACGGATTTTAGGGTCGTTGAACAAATTCCACCAATCAATATTGGTTGTTGAATCGGTTTTGATAGAATCAAATCGAAAAGTTTTAAGTGTGTCGTATTGCGGTTTTTGAAAATCGGGACCGACGGAACAACCCGAAAAAAACAAAACTAATCCGAGTATGATTGCAGATAAAATTTGTTTCATAATTTATTCCGGTAATTCTTTTCCAGTTAAATTTAATTTTGATTTATCACGTTTTTGTTCAAATCTGAATAACTTACCAATTAAAATGAAAAACATCGGGTAAAAGAAAACGCCGAGAATAGTTGCAATTGTCATTCCACCCAAAAGAGCCATTCCCATTATTTTACGAGCTTCGGCACCCGCACCGGAAGCAAGAACCAACGGCAGAACGCCAAGAATAAATGAAAATGCAGTCATTAAAATTGGTCGAAATCTAAGTTTTGCTGCTGAAATTGCAGCATCGACAAGGCTCTTACCTTTTTCAAATTCGAGGTTAGCAAATTCAACAATTAAGATTGCATTTTTTGCAGCCATTCCGATTAACATCACAAGCGAAATTTGTGCAAATATATTGTTTTCGTAGCTGAGTGAGAACATTCTTGCGATCCAAAGCATCAATAATGCACCAAAGACGGCAAAAGGTGTTCCGAGCAAAATAGCCATTGGAATTGACCAACTTTCGTATTGTGCCGCAAGAATAAGAAATACAAATAATAACGAAAAGATAAACACGGTTGCACCGGAGCCTTCCGCTTTCTTTTCTTGATAAGACATATCACTCCATTCGTAACCCATATCGGCAGGAAGCACTTCGGCGGCAACTTCCTCCAAAGCTTTCATTGCTTGTGCGGAAGTATAGCCGGATGCCGGCGAGCCTGTAATTTCAGCTGCTCTATATAAATTGAAACGATTTGTGAAATCAGGACCAACTGTTGTTTCAACATCAACGAATGCGGAAATCGGAACGCTCTTGCCTTCTTTATTTTTTACGAAAAACAAATTAAGCTGCTTTTCATTTTGCCGATATTGCGATTCGGCTTGAATATAAGAACGGTAAAGTCTTCCAAATCGGTTAAAATCGTTTACGTAAACTCCGCCCAAATATGTGCTGATTGTTGTGTATAAATCGTTTAAGTCAATTCCGGCTTTTAGAGCTTTTTCGCGATTAATATTTAAATATCTTTGCGGAACATTTGCTCGGAATGGTGAAAATATCGAACCGATTTCCGGTCTTTTAAGAGCGGCTTGCATAAATTTTACAGCATTTTGTGCAAGATATGACGGAGTATTTCCGCCTTTATCCAAAAGTTCGAATGTAAAACCATCACCACTACCAAGTCCGGGTATTGCAGGCGGACCAAAAGCAAAAACTTGTGCTCCTTTAATTTGGGATAGTTTTTTATTCAATTCAACAATCACTTCTTTTGCAGTTAAGTCACGTTCAGACCAATCTTTTAGTGAGATAAAGACTGTTGCCGAATTAGGTAAAATACTTCCCGAAAGCATATTAAATCCCGGAACGGCGGAAACATATTCGATTTCAGGAATTTTCAAAGCAATATCTTCAATTTCGCTGGTAATTTTTCCGGTGCGTTGTAATGATGCCGCATCCGGTAATTGAACATTAACGAAGAAAAATCCCATATCTTCGGGAGGAATAAATCCGCCGGGTAATAATTTACCGACAAGTAGTGTTGCCAAAAGTAATATGCCGACAAAAGTCAAACCGATTTTAATTTTACGTGTAACAACATCGGTAAAGGACATATATCTTTTGGTGGATTTATCGAAAACCTTGTTAAATTTTCCGAAAAACTTTCCGAGCCAACCTTTGTATGGTTTTGGCTCGCGTAAAAGAATGGAACATAGTGCTGGACTTAACGAAAGTGCATTAATTGATGAAAAAATAACCGAGACGGTAATTGTAATTGCAAATTGTTGATACAATCTTCCGGTAATTCCAACCATCATCGCAGTAGGAGCAAACACGGCAACAAGGACTAATGTAGTTGCAATTACAGGAGCGGTAACTTCTCTCATTGCTTCTATTGTCGCCTCTTTGGGAGATAAGCCGTGGCTTATTTTAACTTGCACCGCTTCAACAACAACAATTGCGTCGTCAACAACAATCCCGATTGCAAGAACAAGCCCAAGCAACGAAAGAACATTAACCGTAAAACCAAGAATTGGGAAAAGAATAAATGCTCCGAGAAGTGAAACCGGTATTGCAATTGAAGGAATTAAAGTTGCTCTCCAATCTTGAAT
>CAYZGB010000166.1:0-4411 GCA_964477915.1 uncultured Melioribacter sp.
TTCAAATAAGGGGAAGGAATAGTAAAGAAAATTTGTCAATAAAAGACAAAACATAACTTTACATAATATATATTATGCGACAGATGTATAATTTAAGTAATTAATGCTTTTGATACAATCCGACAAGGAAAGTTTCTCCAATGATTTTGTCTTTCGCTATTTCCATTAATTCGGATTTAGTCGGATTGTGCAAATTTGGTAGAATTGAATTTAATGCGTAAAGCCGGAAAAAGTATCTGTGTTTTCCTATTGGCGGACAAGGACCACCATAACCGGTTTTATTCCATGAATTTAGTCCTTCTAAAACACCTTTCGGTAATTTTGAGGATTGAATATTTTCTTCTAATGATATCAATGTTGGTGGAATATTATAAAGTATCCAATGTATCCAAGTAATTTTCGGAGATTTCGGATCGGGAGCATCTGGGTCTTCTACAATTAGTATTAAGCTTTTAGTTCCGTTTGGAATTCCTTCCCATTTTAATGGTGGCGAGATATTTTTCGATTGACAAGTATAAATTTCCGGAATGCTTCCATAATTATCAAACGCTTCTGAATATAATCGGAAAGTAGTTTTACTATTGTTCTGATTTGAATTCATTTGAGCAAACAATAAATTACCGAATATACTAAGAGTAAAAATTAAAAATAACTTTCTCATTTTACTTTACATAATATTTTTGAATAAAGAAAATAAAAGCGTCCTCGTTTGAGAACGCTTTATTATAATATAATTTTATTCTGGTCGTTTATAAATTACACAAGTAACAGTTTTATCGTCACCACCCATATTGATTGTCATTCCGTACGGACGTTCAGGTTTTATTTCTATTTGAGCATCTCCGGCATTTCCGGTAAGTTGCTCCCAGATAGTTACTGCTTGGTGAACACCTGTTGCTCCTACTGGATGTCCCCAACCAATTAAACCGCCGGTAGTGTTAAACGGAACTTCGCCGTCACGAGCAGTTTTACCTTCGTAAACATATTGAGCACCTTTGCCGAAATCTACCAAACCAATTGCCTCAACTGCCATAATACCAGCAATAGTAAAACAATCGTGTGCTTCAACAGTACCAATTTGATCGACAGTAATTCCGGCACGTTGCATAGCTAATTTTACAGCGTGTTCAGTTGTTAATAATCTTGTCGGATCTTCCGGTTTTTTTGTAATATCATCTTCTGCTTGCGCAAATGCAACAACTTCAACCGTGTCTTTCTTGTCAATTCCACATCGTTTTAGTCCTTCTTCAGTCATAATCGCAATTGCAGATGCTCCGTCGGAAACTTTGGAGCAATCATAAACATTCAAATGTTCTACGAAAACTTTCGGATTAGGTTCTGTCAAAGCGGTTTTTTCCAAATCCGGATTTGTATTGTGATATTCTTGAGCGGTTGGGCAAAGTCTTGCATTTTCAATAGCATTTCTGTACCAGCGTGCAAAGGCTTTTCTTGCATAGTCTCGACCGTATTTCTCGAAATATACACCTGCTCTATCGCTGAATTGTCCAGGGAAAAAGTGTGCGTGTCCTTCCTTACGATGATGATACCAACCTGCAGCTGCGAGAACATCTGCTCCGTAAACTGCTTTCATGGTATTTTGTACTTCAAAACCGAGTGTTAAAATAACATCACTTATTCCTGACATTAAAAATTTGAATGATGTGGCAAGTGCTAATCCACCCGAACCACATGCTCCCTCAACACGAGTAGATGGTTTGTATTTTAATTTTTCATCAATAAATGGAGCATATCCAGGTAAATTTGCTTGATTGTTGTAACGTGCCGCAATGAAATTACTGAAAACTGTTTCGTCAATATTTTCTGCTCCGATTTTTTCAACAACCGCCCTACCCGCTTCTTTAATATAATGTTCAATTCCGGGTCTCTCTTTTTTAGGATTAAATTCTTTTCTTCCGCTTCCGAGAGAAATTGTGTTGTAGCCAGCCGTTAAATATATTTTTTTATTCATTTTATTTCCTCCCAGTTAAGAAAATTATTAATAGGTCCGTAAGCATGGAAAAATCCCGTAAGCATTACATTATTGACATCTTCTTCACTATTTGCTACGCCATCGGAAACTAATTTTAAGCCAATTGCACGGGAATTTTTAAGATATTGTTTAGCTAGATTTGCTCCAAAGGTATCCATTTTTTCGAGATTAGCAAAATATTCGGCTAATTTCGAATCTTTTGCTTTGTCTCTTATTATCTTCTTCCAAGGAATATGTCCCTCCGGCAATGCTCCCAATTTCTCGTCAATTTCAGGAGCAACTTTTTCTATTTCAATGTAATTTCCGGTGGAGTTATCATAAACAGAGGAAATTTTGCCTTTTTCATATTTGAACAATCCGTCTTTTTGTGAGCCATCGGAATTTTGTCCACCAAGAATTTTCTTCTCGAATAGTTCATCTAACAAATCGCTGTGTAAATCTTCATCATCCAAATAAGGATTCATCACACTCATAATATATTTGCAAACATCTATTCCAACGTAATCGAGCAATTGGAAAATTCCCATCGGACGAATTAGAAAATCTTGCGTAATTTTATTTACTGCGTAAATTGCTTGCGGAAATGTAAAACCATCTTCTTTCATTAATTTTTCAGCGGTTTTAATTCCGTAAAGAGCATCACGCATAAAGTGTCCGTTGCCAATAAATCCGGCAAAATCGTTAGAATCAACAACAAATTTTCTTAATTTCTTTGCATAATTTCTTGCAAATTCAACAATTTCCGGTAAGGTTTGCTTTGCAGCAATAAGTTCAACAAGTTTTTGAACTGCCGGCGGATTGTAAAAATGAAATCCGATTATTCTTCCTTGGAGATTTGCTTGTTCATTTAAAAAGTGAATTGGGACAGAAGAAGTGTTAGTGAAAAACCAAGGTTTGTTCGGATTATTTTCATCAATTTGTTTGAATAATTTTACTTTAAGTTCGGGATTTTCATTTACGGCTTCGAAAATCAAATATGAATCGTATGCCGATTCAACTCTTTTGGTAGGTCTGATTGTTTGAACAACTTTGTTGATGTAATCGTCGATGATTTCGACATTGTGAACTAACTTCGGATTATCTTTGTACATTTCGCGAAGCCAAACAATTTTCTTTTCGGCAAACTTTCGCGTTTGAGTTCTTACATATTCGATTAATCCTTTTAGTGCTTTGTCCGAAATATCAATAGCATTTAGCACAAACACTTTATCTCGGTTTTCCGGTAGCAAACTTAAATCGGTCATTTCGATAGCAGTGAGAAGCAAAATACCGCTTCCCATTTTGCCTGCAGCACCAAGAACCGAGACGTTTGAAAGTCTTTCGTCGTAGGTCATTTTAATCTCCTTCGTTAAAATCTATTAAAAGAACAAACTAAAAATCAGTTGTTTTCAGGTAATTCGAATGAAAGACAACATTTTAATTTTCCGCAAGGTCCACTTAATTTAGAAGCACTAACAGATAAATTTTGTTCCATTACCATTTGTGTTGGAATTCTCTTAAAACTTTTAAGGAATGTTGAACAGCAAAATTCCCTTCCACAAGTTCCAATTCCACCAAGTTTTTGAGCCTCGTCTCTTACACCGATTTGACGCAATTCAATTCTTGTTCTAAATTGGTTTGCCAAATCTTTGGCAAGTTCACGGAAATCGACTCTTCCATCGGCAGTGTAAAAAAAGTAAAGTTTTTTTCTATCGAATTGATAATGAATATTGATTAATTTCATTTCAAGATTATGTTTTGCCACAAGCTCGCGGAAAATCGGTTCGGCTGCTTTTTCGTCCATTAAATTTTGTTTGTAGCGTTCCATATCTTTGTTCGTAAAAACACGACGCAAAACCGGTAAATGTTCGTTGGCAAGCCCCATTTTGTTACGTTTTAAATTAACCATTTTTCCGGTTTCTCTTACAATTGCAACATCGGTTGCAGTGCCGTCTGTTTCAACAATATAATCGCCGACGGAAATTTGCCTATCGTAATTTTCCGGTATTTCGCAAAAATGCCTTCCCCAAAATCCTTCGGATTCAACTTCGATGATGTTACGCTCATCCCAAGTTTGGAAGGAAGTTAGATTGGAATCGCAAGTATCACACTCACTTTTTACAATTGTATCGGAATACAGATCATAAATCTTAAATTCAAAAATTTCGTTTGTGCGATTTTGTATTTGTTGTTTGTCTTTTGTTGTAAGATTAGGAAATTTTAGAAAAGCTAAATCTATTCGAAACATAATCACCTATTACCTAAACTGGAAACATTAAATATAATATTCATAAGTATTATTTTCAAGGAAACATTTTGTTTATAAGCCATTACTATTTTTTGTAATGAATCTATTACCTGATGAACTTTGGCTTTTGGAAATGATTTATTGTATTTAATAAAAGTGTCCTCGAAATCAACAAAAGAATAGTTTGTTAACTC
>CAYZGB010000167.1:0-4385 GCA_964477915.1 uncultured Melioribacter sp.
TTTCCGGTAACACCAATTGCACTTAAAACTTTTTCCGCTTCAAGAACTTCTTCTTTTCCGTCTTTTTCAATTGTAACGTAAACTTTTTCGTCCTTAACTTCCGCTTTGACAACACGTGTTCCGAGATGTGTTTTAATTCCTTTTTTATTGAATGCCCGTTTTAATGTTTCCGAAACCTCCTTATCTTCAAGTGGGGCAAGAGAATCGAGCATTTCAATTATCGTAACGTTAGTTCCCAAAGTATTGTAAAAATAGGCGAACTCAATTCCGATTGCACCGGCACCAATAATAATAAGGCTTTCGGGCAATTCATCCAAGGACATCGCTTCTTTGCTTGTAATAATAAATTTTCTATCAACGGGAATATTCGGAAAGGTTTTCGGTTTTCCACCGGTAGCAATTATTACTTTGTCAAATAAAACTTTCTCTTTTTCGTTACCGTTTTCATCCAATATTTTCAACGTATTTTTATCTTCGAATACTCCAAAACCTTTTATTCGTTCAATTTTGTTTTTTCGCATCAAATATTCAACACCCTTAACTACACGGCTTGCAACTTTACGACTTCGTTTAATTATCGCTTTAAAATCAAATGAAACATTTTCCGCAGCAATTCCAAATTCGCTTGCTCTGTTTTTCATAATATCGTAGTATTCTGCACTTTTAAGAAGTGCTTTTGTTGGAATGCAACCCCAATTCAGACAAGTTCCGCCGAGTTCGCTTTTATCAATTACTGCTGTATTAAAACCTAATTGTTCTGCACGAATTGCCGCTACATATCCGCCGGGACCTCCGCCAAGAACAACTAAATCAAATTTTTTTGCCATAAAAACTCCAAAATTTTGTTTCCAATATAATAAAAAGACACCAAATATCTTATTTAATCCGAGTATAAATAATTTCAAATTCTAATTTAATAGTAATTAACACCATTAAAAAATTGGCAAAAATCAAAATCAATAAAAAAATATGCACTAATAAAAGAAATTCTCTAATGCTAAATTAGAAGCTTTACGGTTAATCGAAAAGGAGATTCTAAAGTTATTACTCTGTTTCGGACGAAATAAACGTAATTGTATAAACACTTGAATTCATAAATTCATAAAATAGAGGCAAAAATCTTGTAATAAAAATCTCACTCAAAAGATTAAGTTTCCCATTATATTTCATAATCGAAATGAAAAATTTTTGAGAGGAAAATAAAATGTTTGAGAAATTTCAAGAACGCCACATCGGACCAAATGAAAACGAAATTCAGGAAATGCTTGAAACAATTGGGGAAAAATCGCTTGACGATTTAATCGATAAAACAATCCCGAAACATATTCGTCTCTACAAACCGCTCGAACTCGACAAACCGCTTACCGAACGTGAAATGTTTTTGCGAATGAAAGAACTTACTTCGAAAAATAAAATTTACGAAACCTACATCGGGCTTGGTTATCATCCTACGATAATGCCGGCAGTTATTCAACGTAACATTCTTGAAAATCCGGGCTGGTACACGCAATACACACCTTACCAAGCGGAAATTTCGCAAGGACGACTCGAAGCTTTGCTTAATTTTCAAACAATGGTTGCGGATTTAACCGGGCTTCCTCTTGCTAATGCTTCTTTACTTGACGAAGGAACCGCCGCCGGTGAAGCGATTACAATGCTTTATTCCGCACGCAAACGAAACAAAAAAAATGCAAACAAAGTTTTTATTGATAAAAATATTTTCTCACATACGCTTGATGTAATTTATTCAAGAACCGAACCTCGTGGAATTGAAGTTGTAATCGGGGAAATAGAAGAATTTGATTACGATGAAAATTATTTTGCGATTGTTGTTCAAAATCCGAATAACGACGGCGAGGTAAAAGATTACACGGAAATTTTCGCTAAAGCAAAAGAGAAAGAAATCCGCGTGGCGGTAATTACGGATTTAATGAGTCTTGCATTAATAAAATCACCCGGCGAAATGGGTGCCGATGTGGCATTAGGTAATAGCCAACGCTTCGGGCAACCAATGGGTTACGGCGGACCTCACGCTGCATTTTTTGCAACGCTCGAAGAATTTAAGCGACATCTTCCGGGTAGAATTATCGGTGTTTCCGTGGATAGAACCTGCAAACGTGCTTTGCGTATGGCTTTGCAAACACGCGAACAACACATCAAACGCGAACGTGCTACAAGCAATATTTGTACAGCTCAAGCTTTGCTTGCAATAATTGCCGGAATGTACGGCGTTTATCACGGTTCGGATGGTATTAAAAAAATTGCCACACGAATTAACAAATTTACAATTGCATTAAGCAAAGCACAGAATTTATTAGGCTTCGAGCAAGTAAATAAATCCTTTTTCGATACGATTAAAATCAAAGCCGATGAAACACTTAAAAACAGAATTCGAGAGATCGCTCTTGCAAATAAAATCAATTTCCGCTACGATATGGAAAATTTCATCGGAATTTCACTTAACGAACTAACCGATGAAAATGCTCTTCACCGAATAATCACTGTATTCTCAAAAGCAATAAATTCGGATATTCCCGAAATATCGATTGATTATTCCGCACGCTCGTGGGAGGGATCGCTCGATAGAAAAACCGATTTTATGACGCATCCCGTTTTTTCGCTTTACCGCACCGAAACTGAAATGATGCGTTACATAAAAAAACTTGAACGCCGTGATTTGTCCCTAACTCATTCAATGATTTCACTCGGTTCTTGCACAATGAAATTAAATGCGGCAGTTGAAATGCTTCCGTTAAGTTTTCCCGAATTTGTAGAAATTCATCCGTTTGTCCCGGATGAGCAAGCACAGGGATATTTGGAATTAATCGACGAATTGAAAAAAGATTTGTGCGAAATAACGGGCTTTGCAGATGTTTCGTTCCAGCCGAATTCGGGAGCACAAGGCGAACTTACGGGACTCTTGACAATTATGAATTATCACAAAGCAAACGGCGAAGAACATCGAAAAGTTGTGTTAATTCCGTCTTCCGCACACGGGACAAATCCAGCGAGTTCTGTCCTTGCCGGTGGTGAGGTTGTTGTGGTTAAATGCGATGAAAACGGGAATGTGGATATTGATGATTTGAAAGAAAAAGCCGAAGCAAATTCCGATAAACTTGCGGCACTAATGATTACGTATCCTTCCACACACGGAATTTTCGAATCGAAAATAACCGAAATGGTTGAGATTGTTCACAACAACGGCGGACTTGTTTATATGGACGGTGCAAATATGAATGCACAAGTAGGAATTACAAGCCCTGCACAAATTGGGGCGGATGTTTGCCATTTGAATTTACACAAGACATTTGCAATTCCGCACGGCGGTGGTGGTCCCGGAGTTGGTCCTATTGCCGTTAACGAAAAGTTAAAACCGTTTTTGCCGGGTCACGTTTTCAGAAACAATTCAACGCAAAATAAAATTCACGCAACTGTTTCCGCACCGTTCGGAAGTGCTTCAATTTTAACTATTTCCTATGCTTACATTAAAATGATGGGAACAGAAGGATTAACAAAAGCAAGTAAAATTGCTATCTTGAATGCAAATTATTTGATGAAGAAACTTTCGGAACATTACGAAGTTGTTTATAAAGGCGAAAACGGTTACGTCGGACACGAGTTCATTTTGAATTTCCACAACTTCAAACATACCGCAGAAATTAACGTTGAAGATGTTGCGAAACGCTTGATGGATTACGGCTTTCACGCACCGACCGTTTCTTTCCCTGTTCACGAAACACTTATGATTGAACCGACCGAAAGCGAATCGAAATCGGAATTGGATAGATTTATTACCGCACTTGTTTCAATAAAAAAGGAAATCGAAAAAATCGAAAGCGGAGAATGGAGCAAGCTCGATAATCCGCTTAAAAATTCACCTCACACGGCGGACGATATTACGGTTGACGTTTGGCCACACGGATATTCTCGCAAAATTGCAGTATTTCCGGCAAGTTGGGTTCGCGAAAATAAATTCTGGCCCGCAGTAAACAGAATTGACAACGCTTACGGAGACAGAAATCTTTTCTGCACTTGTCCACCAATAGAAAGTTACGGAAAGGAAAATGAAGAATGAGAGAAACGTGCGAAATTCTGAAAACATACAAAAACATTGCAGTAGTAGGTTACAAACCCGGAAGAATAAGCGGCGATATTGCTCACCTTCTTTCGGATAACGGTTACAACGTTGTTGGTGTAAATCCCGTTTACAAAGGCGAAGCACCGATTCAAGTTTATTCATCGCTAACCGAAATTCCACATAAAATCGATATTGTCGATGTTTTTCGTCGTAGCGAATTTATTCCCGATTTAATTCCCGACGTGTTGAAAATAAATCCGAAAGTTCTGTGGCTTCAGCTCGGAATTCGAAACGACGAAGCAGTCCA
>CAYZGB010000168.1:0-4373 GCA_964477915.1 uncultured Melioribacter sp.
AATGACAGCCAAAAAGAAGTATCGTGTTCTAAACGAAATACAATTTCGTTTGGAGAAAAAATTAGCACTAACCAGTTTACCCCGAGAATCGGGGCTGACAACTGACCGCTGATGTTTTCCGCTCACTGTTTAATTGTTTCGCTCGTACGGAGCTCGGTTTTTTTCTCACTGTTTTTACTACAAAGGTGCCGTCCCTACGGGACTTTGGTTTTTGTTTTTCCAATAAAATTATTTCGTTTCACCAAACAGAAATTTATAATCTCTTTCAACTGCCGGTTTAACGAGTTTTTCGGGAATTACTTTCCAGTTATTGAAAAACGGAGGTTCGATGACTTTCTTCTTCTCGAACCATTTCATCATTAAATACCGTAAATCCTTTTCTGTGGATTTTACCAATCTTTTCTTCAGTTCTTCCTTCGAAATTCCGGCGCCTTTTGTTAAATGTCCACCGCCACCATTTCCTCTGTACGAATTAAGTGCCACAGTGTAGAATTTGTTTTCATCAAAAGGTTTTCCGTTACTCATCGAAGTAATTGTTACGCGTTTGCCTTTGGGCTTTGTTACATCAATAGTGTAATTAATGCCCGCAGCGGACGTAAAATTGTAAAAACGACCTTTCAGCATCGGCATCCCGTAACGTTCGGAAAATTCGATTTTTCCGTCTTTATCTTTTTCGAAATTGAGCAGATGATCTTCCGGCGATTTCATTTGATTAAATTGCATAGCAGCAGCATATTCAAGGACGGCTTTAATTTCCGAGCCTTTTAATTTCATAGTGTAAAGGAAATTTTCGTAATGATAAAGTTTAAACATATCGCCGACGATTATTTTTCCGCTATCGATTATTGCGTGCATCGAAAGTGGCGAAGCAAATGAAATTTCCGCTCCGCTTAACTCAAGTTGCACTTTGTGAATTAAATCCATGAATTTCGATTCGCCAAATAGTGCTTTCCTCGAATCAATTGACTCGGTAAAAATTGCGATTGGTTTTTCCACGTATTTTTTTACTTCTTCGAATTGCGATTTGAATTTATTCATAAAATCCGCATCGGGTTTATAATTTTTTGAGTCGATAAGTTTTGTAACAAGGCTATCCAAAGTGTGCTTTTTCTTGTTGTAGTAAAAACTTGCTTCGCCAAAAATTATTGCGGAATGCGTTCCACCAAGAATTGCAACCGAATCGTGAGTTACTTCATTCATTACGCGATAATTCCAGCCGTGGTGATCGTGTCCAACCAAAACCAAATCGAAGCCCGGGACTTTTTCCGCTACGGCTTGCGAGGCATTTTCGTTTAAGTAAAGTTGTTTTGCACCACCGTAATTCAAATCAACTCCGGAGTGAAACATTCCTATTAAAATATCGGGCTTTTCTTTTTCCTTAATTATTTTAACCCATTTACGGGCTGTTTCCACCATATCGTCAAAACGAATTCCGCTCCAAAGAATTTCCGGCAACCAATTTGGGATACCCGGAGTAATCAATCCAAGTACAGCAATTTTAACACCTTTTACATTAAACACGGCGTAAGGCTGAAAATACGGCTCGCCGCTTTTTGTATCGGTTGCATTTGCCGCAAGCCAAGGGAAATTAATCTCTTTACGGAATTTATCGTAAACTTTATGTCCGGCTTCAATATCGTGATTACCGACAGTTCCCAAATCGTATTTCATATAGTTCATCACTTGAGCATAAAGATGTGGTTTTTCAGGAACTTCAAAATTGTAATAATAAACTACCGGAGTGCCTTGTAAAATATCGCCGTTGCTAAAAAGCAAAACCGTTTGAGTTGTATCTTCCCGCTCTTTTTTTACATAAGAATAAACTTGTGCAAGTGAATGATTAAGCGGTTTTAGGTTTGTAAAATCGTATGGAAAAATCGCACCGTGCGTATCTGTTGTTTCGATTACTTTAATTTTAATCTGTTGCGAAAAAAAAGGAACGGCGATTGCCAACAGAACAACCGCCGTTAATTTTATTAACCTTCCGGATTTACCGAACATAATTTCACCTCTTAAAAATAATTACAACACAATTAGTGTGGGCTTTTACCCGTAAGTCTTGCCAACGCTATTTTCGCATATTCACCGGCTTCTGTTTCGGGATGTTTATCCGCAATATCTTGCCAAATTTTCTTTGCACCGGCTGAGTCTTTCTTTGTTAGCTTCATTAACCCAAGATTATAGTAGGCATTCAAATCGTTTGGATTTAAGCGAACAACTTTAGTAAGTAATTTTTCCGCTTTATCAATATTACCAACTTCGAAGTAAACGTAAGCCGCATCTTTCGAAATTTTAGGTGAATTGGGATAACGTTTTACCAAGTCCTCGTAAATTTTAACCGCTTTTGAGGCACCGTGCCCTGCTAATAAATACGAGGCATATTGAGATGCAACTGAGCTATCCCCCGGATTTTTTTCGTAAGCGGTTCTTAAAGAATCGAGACGTTTGTAATACTCTGGTTTAACGTTCGATTTGTTCGGTAAATCTTCGGCACTGATACTTCCGTGAATCGAATCATTGGGCATATTGACGTGTCCATGAATTGCATCGTGAGGCATTTCCTTACCGGGCAAAGTATCAGGTTCGGTTTTCTTTGTTCCAAAGTCAACTGAAATTAAAACAATAATCGCAATAACAAAAATTCCGATGTAAATGTAAACCGGTTTAATTTTCATCTTTATTCTCCTTATTAATTATAAATTTTTTCAATTTCAAAAACGGGTTTAATATCAACGGGTAAATCTTTTAGTTTATCGAGTTGCATTTTCATCTCCGGAGAAAGAACAGCATATTTTTTAATCAAT
Organism: uncultured Melioribacter sp.; assembly: GCA_964477915.1. GTDB lineage: Bacteria > Bacteroidota > Ignavibacteria > Ignavibacteriales > Melioribacteraceae > WGAL01. The sequence continues at coordinate 2,805 of CAYZGB010000168.1, forward strand.
TCTTTTGCACCTTCGTAATTGCCGGTTGCTTGAATTACAAGCAATTTATTAGCAAGCGATTTTACCACATCATAAATTTTCTTGTAATCGATTTTGAATTTTCCGGTTTCTTTATCGTAAATGTAAGCACCGTTTTCTAGCAAATAGTTGAAAATAATGGCATTGCCCGAGCCGTGTGCTTCGTTAATTCCGAAACGAACGCTACGGAAAACACTGGCAAGGAAAGTACTCCAAAGTTGATTACGAAGCGAAGCGGGAATTACACCTTTATCGATCATAAAAATGCTGTTGAACATTCCCAAAACATCTGCCTTGCATTCTTCAATAGTTGAGTAAGTTTCTTTCAATTCCTTTTTAACTTCGGTTTTACGTCCGTTTACCGTAATAAAACCAGGACCCAATCCGTGCGAAATTTCGTGCATTAGCGTGTGAGTAAAAAATGCGTCGAACGAAACATCTTTCAAAAATTCTTTATCCAAAACTCGCTCTGCAATTGGTTTTAACAACGCATTGTATTTTGCCTCGTGAATATTTTTTAGCATAACTTTTTTAGAGCCTTTCGCCTTGCGAACTCTTTCGTCATTCGGCAAATTAAAGGCAAGTGTTTGAACACCCGCTTTTGCATCGCCGGCATTAAAGACTTCGTTTACAACTACAATAGGTGAACTTTTTCCGCGATTGAAATTTTTGTATTTATCGGGAATTGGCAAATTATTTTCGAGTACGTCGAGATATTCACCGAATTTTTTAAGCTTTGCGGATTCTTTTTTATCAACAACCGTAACAAAACTTTCGAACGATGCTTTGTAATTGAAAAGTCCGTCTTCATAAACTTCGTACGGACCAATTACAACTTCGATTGTGTGGTTTTTCAAATCCATCCAATCCATATCGCTTTGGTAATAATCGTTCGATAAAAACGCATCGGCACGCGAAAGCAAATATTTTTTTAGCGAAGGATTCTCCGCATAATCGGCGGCTTTACGTAAATACTCGGCAATCTTTTGCGATTCTTCTTTGTATTCTTCCGGATATGGAATTGCAACAAGTTTATTATCTTTTCTACGAATTACAGTCCGCTCCGAAGTAAAACTTTCTTCATCTTGCGGATGATTTTTTATCCACGTTTCAAATTCTTTTTTCGTCATATCCGGTGGATAAAAATTTGCACCTTTCGGCTTCTGCTCGTTTCCGTAGAAAGGTTTGTCGTGGTCAAGCCTATCGAATGGTCCGAACATAATTTTGAAATATTCGTAATCGAGTTTGCCGAGCTCATCCTTCGAATTTTTTAATTGTTTTTCTATTTCAAGATTTTTGTAATATACCTGGCGAAGGAAAATTCTATCGATAAGTTTTGATGCTTTGTAAAGATACTCAATTGTTTTTTGCTCGTTGGGAGTTAATTCGGAAGTGTCATATTTAATTTCACTCGGTGCAAATTGTGCGATTTTCTTTTTCATCTCGTTTACTTTCGTTTGTTGATTATTCTCTTTCTTATTGTCGCAAGAGACAAATAAAATTGAAGCAAGTAAAACAATTGCAATTTTTTTCATAAGTAAAATTCCTTTC
>CAYZGB010000169.1:0-4363 GCA_964477915.1 uncultured Melioribacter sp.
TACAGCGGATTGCACTTCCGCAACTTCGCCACCAACCATTACCATATATTTACCGGAACAAATTGTTCGCGAAACAATAAGTTCAACATTTGCGGCTTTAAGCATTGTATCTGCAGCAAGCATTCCCGATGCTATGCTCGAAAGTTCAACCAAACCGAGTGAATTCATTTTTATTTATTTCCTTTCTTTTTTAATTCTATTTTGAAATTCTGATAAACTCTTCAGAAACGTGCGTTACCGTTCCGTTGATTGATGCGTGAATTACCGAACCTAATTTGCCTTTTTCCGGCATAGCAACAACATCGCCTTTGCTTACTTTATCGCCAATTTTTACAACCGGTTTTGCAGGTGCCCCGACGTGCTGTTTTGTAAGCAGTTTAACTTCGCGAGGCTCGGGAAAGCCTTCTCTGAAAGGGGAAGGAACGTCGTATTGCGAAACACCGAGTTTTTTAATCAAAAGTTTTGTCGGGGCTTTACGCCCGTTTTTCATCGGGTGAATTTTAACTTCACGCGGTTGTTCGTAACGTTTCCCTTGCGAAGCAAGCACTTGTTTTGCTTGAATGTTTGCTTCCCGCGGATAAAGTTCTTCGGGACAAGCGTAGAGTGTGCAAAGTCCACACATACTACACAAATCCGCGTAAAGATTCCAAATATCATTGCCCGAATGCGTAAAGCCAAGCGTCCGCATAACTTTGTGAGGCTGAATATCGTAGCCCATTAAATAACGCGGACAAAACTCGGTGCAGTACGAACATTGATCGCAAGCGGATTTACCAATGCGGTTCATTTCCGAAAAAGGTTTCGATATTCTTTGGACAATATGGTGCGAACGCGGAAGCACAACAATTGCACCGCTTGTTTTTGTTACGGGTTGCGAAACATCATCGGAAAGTTTTCCCATCATCAAACCGCCGTCAAAAAAAGCAAAATCGTCAACAGTAGCACCACCGGCAAAATCAATTAATTCGGAAAATTTAGTCCCCACAGGCACCCAAAAAGCGGACGGATTTTTTACCGCTCCGACAACAACAATAAATTTTTCGGTTATCGGAATTCCTTCGGAAGCGAGCGAAACATTGTAAAGCGATTCAACGTTATTTACAACCGCACCAATATCGAGCGGAATTCCGTGCGGTGGAATTAATCTTCCCGTAACGTTGTAAACAAGTTCGTATTCGTCGCCGGCAGGGTAATAATCTTCAAGTTCGTGTAACTCAATTTCGGAATTGCCGATTGCGTTTTGTATTGATTTTATTGCCTCTTCGTTTTTACTCTTTATTCCAATTACTGATTTTTCAGCGTTTACGCTTTCCTTCATTAATTGCAAACCGTGAATAATCCGCTCGGGAAAATTCACCATAAGTTCGTAATCTTTGTGCAAAAGCGGTTCGCATTCGGCACCGTTTGCTATCATATATTCAACTTTCGATGACGCTTTAACGTGCGTAGGAAAACCGGCGCCACCTGCACCAACAACTCCCGCTTCAAATATTTTTTCACTCAAATTCATTTTTGTTTCTTTCGCTTAATTATTACAAGGGTTTTGTCATCTTGGTATTTGCTGTTTTTGGTAGCAAATTTATCCAGTTCATCAAGTATTGTAAAAGCAAGCATTTTAGGAGAAAGATCGGAATGTTTCTTCACAATTTTCTTTAATCGATTTTCTCCGAAAAATTGAAACTTGTTATTTGCGGTTTCTACAATTCCATCCGAGTAAATTACAAGAATATCTCCCGGCTCAAAATAAACGCTTTCGGTTTCGTATTTTGCAACGGGAGCCGGACCGAGTAACGGACCGCTTACTTCAAGCCATTGAAATTTACCGTTGTGTTTCAGCATAAGTGGCGGATTATGCCCGGCGTTCGAATAAAGAAAAAGCCCTTTCGAATCATCGGAAAGTTCGCCGTAGAAAAGCGAAGTAAATCTATCGTCACTAAAAATTTGATTTACCAAATGATTAAGCCGGCTCATAAACGGCGAAATCTTAATCTGAAAATACGACGCCATTCTTATTGCTCCGGAAATGTACATCGCTTCGGCTGCTGCGTCCAAACCTTTCGAAGCAGCGTCGCCAACTGCAATTCCCAGACGTTCTTCCCCTTCTCCGATTTTTAAGTAATCGTAAAAATCGCCGCCCAATGTTTTTGCAGGAACAGTAACGCCGTAAATGCAATAATCGTGAAAATAATATTCGTGCTCGGGTAAAAGGCTTGCTTGAAGTTTGCGAGCCTTGTTAATATCTTCCAACAAAGTATCGGTTTTGGAAACAAGTTCACGTTCTTGTAATTTTGCCGTTAGCAACGTAACAACAATGTTTAACAAATATTTGAATTCTTTCGTAAGATTATCGCTACTTAAAGCAAGTAAATATTGGTAATAGTATTTGTTGCCGATTTTAATTTTCTTTCCGAAACCGGAAGCCGAATAACGGAAAATCCCTTTCTTAATTAGTTCGTTATTTATTTCCGTAGCAATAATTGTTCGCTCTTCGGAAATTTTATCGAAGATTTCGTTTTCGTCTATCGAAAGAAGAAAATCTTTTGCAATACGTTTTACTTTTCCCGTTTGATAATAAATTCGGTACGCTTTCTTCTTTTTGTCGAGCACCCAAACTCTACCGCCTGTTACGCTGTATTTATCATCTTTAATTAATGTATCAATTACTTTCTTAAACAATTCACGATTGTTGTTGATTTCGCTCGAAGCAATTGCATCGAGCGCTTTATATATTTTTTTTTGCAATTGTTTATCCATAGTCAGTCCGTTTTATTTTCCTGTGTAAAAATCAATTACTTCAAGGATTGTCCGTTTACAAACCTCGTTAAAACCTTTTGCTTCAAGGGATTTCATAATGCTATTGTACGAAGGTCGGTAAACGCCTTTGGCAACGTAACCACCGCCTTCAAAAACACCGATTGAATTGTAATAAACGGAATCATCGGGTGTTGGAACGGGAACGTTTTTCGGTACAAGCGATTCCCATTTCGATTCGAAATTAACAAGTGTTGTAATATTCCGTTCCCACGGTTCTACCGATAAATCGTAATAATCTTTATACGAGACGTCGGAAGTGTAGTATTCATCGGCTAATCCGGCAAGTCCGTGACCAAACTCGTGAACAAAAACCAATTCCGATTTTTTATTGTGGGCGGAAGTAACATTGTAAAAATTATAAATTGCACCGCCTCCGTATTTTTCCGAATTAACAATTACATAAATTTGATCGTAGGGAACGCAAGAAGCAATATCAGCAAGATGATGATAATTTTCCACCATTAAATAACGCTCGCTATCGAATGTGTAAAACGAAGCATCCAAAACAGTGTTTTTGTAAATTCTTTTGCCCGGAATATCAACACCGCTTTCCTGAGACCAAGCATTTACAGACCAAATGTTGATTTTATTTTTTGCTTTGTCGAAAGGCGGATAGTTAAAAAGAAAATTGGCAAAACGTTCGGCATCCTTAAAGAACAAGGCGGAATCGTTACGCGTGTAGCCTTCGGGAATAAAAACAATATCGAGAGCGTTCTCATAATTTCGGGAATAATGAATTTTAGAAAAAGAGTACTTAGGTAAGTTTTCGTTTTTGATAAAATAATTTTTAGGGTCAATTATTTTGGTAAATAGTGTTTTGAATTTCCCCGATTTGCCACGACGCTTTATTATCAGTTTAACACTGTCCTTTGGAAAAGGGAAACGTATTGAATACTGAAATGCTTTCTTTATTTTTTTCGATTCGTCCATTGTTTGCCATTCTTGAAACAATGTGGAAAACCCGTGTGAGAAAATTAATTTGTCATCACTGACAGAATAGACGTAAAAATAATAATATCCGAGATTTAAATTATCTATCAAATGTTCTCTGTTGCCCGAAAAATAAAGGTCTCGGCGAAATCCTCTTTCGAAAATTTCCTCGTGTGTTGCATCACCCGCTTGGTAAAAATCAAAACGTAAGGCACCTTGTTCGAAATATTTTTCGTATTTAACTTGTGCGGAAGTTACTGTAAACGCAATTGAAATAAGTAACAAAAATCGATTCATCATTTCATAAAATATATTTTTAAGATTAATAAATTTATTGAATATTTCGGATTGTTGCGGATTTTTTAGTAGTCAATTGGACGCTAAATTATTCTTAATTTCGTTTGTCCCAATTGGATATGATTTAATGGAACACGGATGATTTTTTGTGAAGTGTGAGCGGTGAGCAGTGAGCGGATTTTGTCAGTAGTCCTTTAGTTCCTAATTGTCATTGCGAGCGAACGGAGTGAGCGTGGCAATCTCCTAATACGTAAAACGATTGTCGTAAATTCCGGAGATTGCCACGCCCTCCCGACAAGTCGGGAGGGCTCGCAGATTGTAT
>CAYZGB010000170.1:0-4354 GCA_964477915.1 uncultured Melioribacter sp.
CAATGACAAAATCAAGAACTTTATGAACTTTCAACCTTTTTACCTTTTCGCCTTTTATCCTTTCAACCTTTCCTTCAATGAAATTTTAATCATTTTATTTCAATTGATTTTTGATTAAAATAATATTTTACATTTTTAATAATATTGTTTTGGGCACTATGAGTAATATTCAAGAGCTAATTGAACGTAAAAGTGGTTTCGCCAATCGCTTTGCAAAATTTCAAGATTTCCACAACCTAATGCAATTCCGCATTCGTAAAATTCTATTAGTTTCGAGCCTTTACGATTCTTACATATTCGAAGAAGACGGAAGGCTTTACGAATTACTGCGTGAGGAATATCATCATCTAAATTTGAATCACTCGCCCGAGTTAATTCAATTTTCGTCGGGCAAAGAGGCAATTCAACATGCACTCAAAGATAGTCACGTGGATTTGATTATTGCAACGCAACACATTAGCGATATTCACGTTTCTAAATTCGGCAAACACGCACGCAAAGCCGGGGTTAAGGTTCCACTTGTTTTACTTGGCTACGATAATATCGAGATGGCGGAATTATTAAGGCATCCGGGAATTAAATTTTACGACCGTGTATTTTATTGGCTTGGAGATTATCGTGTCATTATAGGAATTATCAAATACCTTGAAGATAAATTTAACGTTGAACCAGATACCAATTTGGTCGGCGTTCAAACAATCATTCTTGTTGAAGATAATATTCGCTTTTATTCATCGTACCTTCCGATGATTTACGCCGAACTTTTACGGCAATCGCAAATGCTTTTGGAAGAGGGAATTAATCTTTCGCACAAGTTTTTAAGGATGCGGGCTCGTCCCAAAATTTTGCTTACTACAAATTACGAAGAAGCAATTGCTTACTATAAAAAATATAAAGACACAATTCTTGGAATTATTTCCGATATTGATTTTTACAGAAAAGGCGTTAAAGATCCCAAAGCCGGTTTAAAACTTGCAAAACGTATTAAAAAAGATAATCCCGATTTGCCGTTTTTATTGCAGTCGTCGAATAAAGAGATTGAACAAAAAGCCTACGAATTAGGGGCTTCGTTTATTTGGAAAAAATCGCCTTCGCTTTTGCACGAGCTTCGCGATTTTATGCACAATCAATTTAGCTTTGGCGATTTTATTTTCCGAGATGAAAACGGCAACGAATTAGATAGGGCGAAAAATCTTGTTGAACTCGAAGAAAAAATACACACTGTCCCTATCGAAAGCATAAAATACCACGCATTACGAAATCACTTTTCCACTTGGCTTAAAGCACGTACAGAGTTTTGGCTTGCGGAATTACTGCGTCCGCAAAAAGTAAGCGATTTCAATTCCGTTGAGGAAATTCGCGAAATGCTGATTCGCGAAATCAACAACTTCCGAATTTCGAGGCAGCGTGGAATTATTCTCGATTTTAACAAAGAATCGTTCCATCAGCATTCAACCATTGCACGCATTGGCGAAGGTTCGCTTGGTGGAAAAGCCCGCGGAATCGGATTTATGAATCGATTGCTTAATAATTTCGATATGTGGAATTATTTTAAGGACACGGATATTTACATTCCCTCGGCGGTAATTTTGGCAACCGATATTTTCGATAGATTTCTCGAAGAAAACAACTTGCTCGATTTTGCTCTTAAATGTGAAAACGACGATGAGATTTACAATCGTTTCAATTCCGCACTTTATTTCCCGAATGATGTAATTGAAAAACTTTACGCCTTTTTAGAAGTAATTCGTTCACCACTTTCGGTTCGTTCTTCTTCTCTTCTCGAAGATTCACAAGGGCAACCGTTTGCCGGTGTTTACGAAACGATGATGTTTCCGAACAGTCATCCCGATATTAATGTTCGCTTGGTGAGATTAATTAGTATTATCAAGCGAATTTACGCATCGGTATTTACAAAAGGCGCCCGCGATTATATGAGCATGACCGCTTACCGGCTCGAAGAAGAAAAAATGGCAATAATCATTCAAGAAGTTGTGGGACGAAAGCACAACAATCGCTACTATCCCGATTTTTCCGGTGTTGCAAAATCTTACAATTTTTATCCGGTATTTCCTTACAACGAATGTAAAAAGATTGCATCGGTTGGATTTGGCTTGGGGAAAATTATTGTCGATGGCGAAAAGTCATTCACGTTTTGTCCCGAATATCCGAATAAAAATTCGTTTGCTACCGATGTTGAAGCAATACTCGACGGAATGCAGCGGAAATTTTACGCTGTGGATTTAAAAATTCGCGAAAGTTTGTTAGACACAAATACATTGGATAGTGTAAAAGAATACGATATTTCCGAAGCGGAAAAAGACGGAACGCTCGATTACGTTGCCTCAACTTATTCATACGAAAATAATGCAATTTACGACGGTACTTCGCGACCTGGATTAAGAATTTTTTCGCTTGCACCAATGCTCAAATACAAAACGTTTCCAATTGCCGAAATTCTTAACGATATTCTTGAAATAGGAACTTGGGGAATGGGAGCACCTGTGGAAATTGAATTTGCAGTAAATTTAAGAAGAAATCAAAACGAGAAAAACGAATTTGCACTTTTGCAGATGCGTCCGCTTGTTGTTGATTTCGAAAAGGAAGAACTGAATTTATCCGATTACAAGAAAAAAGAAATTATTTGCAAAAGCAACAACGCACTCGGCAATGGAATAATTCGTGGAATTAAAGATATTATTTTTGTTAAGCTCGAAAATTTCACACGTTCCGCTACTCGCGATATTGCAAACGAACTTTCGAGATTAAATTCAAAACTTGTAAATAAAAAACGAAAATATTTGTTAATTGCTTTGGGTAGAATTGGCACGAAAGACCAGTGGCTTGGAATTCCCGTAAATTGGGAACAAATTTCCGGCGCAAGAGCAATCGTTGAATCGAATTTCAAAGATATGTACGTTGAGCCCTCACAAGGTTCGCACTTTTTCCATAATCTTACATCGTTTAAGGTTGGTTATTTTACGGTCGATCCGTTCCGTAATCACGGATTTTTGGATTGGGATTGGCTTAATTCTTTACCGAGAAAAAAAGAATTAAAATACACAGCACACGTTGAATTAAACGAACCGATTACTGTAAAAATAAACGGACGAACAAACGAAGGCATAATTACAAAACCCGGAATTAAATAAGTTTGAAATAAATAAAAGAGGAAGAAAATGAAAAAGATTGAACCGGCAAAAAGAACCGAAAATATCAAATACGCAGTTCGCGATATTGTTGTGCTTGCCAACGAAGTTGCAAAACAAGGCAAGGAAATGCTTTACTTAAATATCGGCGATCCGAATTTGTTCGATTTCGAACCGCCGAAAAAAATGATTGATGCCGCATACAAAGCAATGCTCGAAAATTACAACGGCTACGCTCCTTCTTCCGGAATTTCCGAAGCACGCGATGCAATTGCACGCGAAGCCGAAAGAAAGGGTATTAAAAATGTTCGCGATATTTTTGTAACCACCGGTGCAAGCGAAGCAATTGAACTTGCTTTAACTGCACTTGTAAACGAAGGCGAAAATGTTCTTACGCCAACGCCGGGCTATCCGCTTTACACAGCAGTAGCAAGCAAACTTCAAGCAATTGAAAATCCTTACTACCTCGATGAAGAAAACGGCTGGCAACCCGATATTCAGGACATTAAATCTAAAATCAACGATAAAACAAAAGCGATAATTATTATTAATCCCAATAACCCAACCGGCTCGAATGCAAGCAAAGAAACGATTTTGCAATTAATTGATTTGGCAAAGGAACACAACCTTGTAATTTTTGCAGATGAAATTTACGATAAGCTTCTTTTCGATAATAACGAACATATTTCCATTGCCTCGCTCGATAGCGATGCACTTATAATCACTTTTGGTGGTTTATCTAAAAATTATATGGTCCCGGGCTGGCGTATTGGTTGGGGAATTGTAAGTGGAAATTCCGCTATACTTGATGAATACATCGAAGCAATTAACAAAATGCTACGTGCACGGCTTTCGGCAAATCACCCAATTCAATTTGCAATTGCACCAGCTTTAAATGGTGATGATGAACATCTTGTTGAAGCAATGGAAAAACTTACTCGACGCCGCGATATGACCGTAGAAATGCTTAATTCAATTGACGGAATTACTTGCGTAAAACCGGAAGGTGCTTTTTATGCTTTTCCACGTTTGCATAAAGTTAATGACGATTTTCATTTTGTTGCCGAATTAATTAAAGCAACCGGCGTTGTTGTTGTCCCCGGAAGTGGTTTTGGGCAAGTCCCCGGCACACAGCATTTTCGCGTAGTATTTTTACCGCAAGAAGAAGTTCTTGAAAAAGCGTACAAATCAATTGCGGAATTTCA
>CAYZGB010000171.1:0-4342 GCA_964477915.1 uncultured Melioribacter sp.
TCGTCGGGATTTCCGCTGTGCTACAACTTCATTACCGCGTCGTCTTCGCAATGACTTTTTTTTATTGTTTCCATTCCAAACGAAATTGTATTTCGTTCGGAACTAATAAACGAAACTCTGTTTCGCTTTTTTATTTTTCGTTGAATGAAATCATTCCTTATTTTTAAATTCAAATTAAAATTTTAAGGTATTATGAACGTAGTAGAACTAATTAGAAAAAAGAGGAACGGAAAATCTCTAACAAGCGATGAAATCAGCTTTTTGATTGAGGCTTACACCAAGGGGGAAATTCCCGATTATCAATTTTCGGCATTTTTGATGGCGGCGTTTTTAAACGGATTAAACGGTAAGGAAACTGCAGCAATTACAAACGCAATGCTTTACAGCGGAATTGTTGTTGATTTAAGCGAAATCGAAGGGAGCAAGATCGACAAACATTCCACGGGTGGCGTTGGCGATAAAACATCACTTATTCTTGCACCGGTTGTTGCTTCCGCCGGCGTTAAAGTTCCGATGATTTCGGGACGCGGTTTGGGTCACACAGGCGGAACTCTCGATAAACTCGAGTCCATTCCGGGATTTAAAACAAACCTTTCTCTTTCCCGTTATAAAAAATTAATTGCAAAATACGGACTTGCGTTAATCGGGCAAACAAAACAAATAGCACCGGCGGATAAAAAGATTTACGCACTTCGTGATGTTACGGCTACAATCGAATCAATTCCGCTTATTACCGCAAGCATTATGTCCAAAAAACTTGCCGAAGGTGCAGAAGGATTTGTTTTCGATGTCAAAACCGGAAGCGGTGCTTTTATGCAAAAACTAACCGACTCAAAGAAACTTGCCGAATCTCTTGTTTCCGTTTCGAAAAAGTTCAAGAAAAAAGCAATCGCTTACATTACAGATATGAACGAACCGCTCGGAAATTACATTGGCAATTGGTTGGAGGTTTACGAATCGATTAAGATTTTACAAGGCGAATATGTTTACAATTTAAGTGAACTTTCCGAATTGCTCGCCGGCACAATGATTTATTTGGGAAAGAAAGCATCGTCTGTGGAGGAAGGAATTGAAATTGCACGAATGAAAATAAAATCGGGCGAAGCGTTCGACAAATTTTTACAAATTGCCGAAGCACAAGGCGGCGATATTTCGTATCTGAAAAATCCCGCTAAATATCCGAAGCCGAAATTCAGTGAGCAAGTAACTATTGGTCAATCTGGTTATTTGAAATCAATCGATAATTACCAAATCGGAATGGCTTCGCTTGAATTGGGAGGCGGAAGACTAAAAACCGATGATGTAATTGATCCGAAAGCGGGAATAATTTTCCATAAGAAAATCGGGGATAAAATAAAACGTAACGAAGTAATTGCGGAACTTTTTACTGATAAAAAAGATAAAATCGATTTGGCGAAAGAAAGAATTTTACGTGCGGTAAAACTTTCGAAAACAAAAGTGAATAAAGTAAAGCTAATAAAATCAGTAGTAAAATGAGATTAAAACACAAAATAGTTTATCTTTTATTATCACTTGCTTTTGTTACTGCTTGCTCAACCGTTGCAATTACGGGGCGAAAACAACTTCATCTTGTTTCCGATTCGGAAATTATGCAAATGAGCTTTCGTCAGTATGATGATTTTCTTTCGTCTCACAAATTAAGTAAAGACAAAGAAAAAACGGCACTTGTAAAAAGGGTGGGAAGCCGCATTGCACAAGCGGTTGAAAAATATTTGAAAAGCAAAAACAAATACGATTTAATTAAAGACTACAAGTGGGAATTTAATCTTGTTGAAGATAAACAAGTAAACGCTTGGTGTATGCCCGGCGGAAAAGTTGTTGTGTACACCGGCATCCTTCCATACACACAAGATGAAAACGGACTTGCCGTTGTTTTGGGTCACGAAATTGCACACGCCATTGCAAGGCACGGTGCGGAAAGAATGTCCCAACAACTTTTACAAAGTGCCGGTGCCGTTGCACTTGCAATTGCATTACACGATAAATCGCCCGAAACACAAGCGGCGTGGTTGCTTGCTTACGGAGTTGGCTCGCAAGTAGGAGTAATGCTTCCTTTCAGTCGATTGCACGAAAGCGAAGCGGATCATCTCGGCTTGATTTTTATGGCAATGGCAGGTTACGATCCACGCGGGGCGGTACAATTTTGGCAACGTATGGCAAAAAGCGGCGGAACTAAACCACCCGAATTTTTAAGCACGCATCCTTCTGATCAAACAAGAATTAACGATTTGAAAAAATTAATGCCAGAAGCGCTTAAATATTATAAAAAAGGGTAAACAAAATGAAAGAACAAAATTTTGATCCGATTGTACGCTTTTTTATTTCTGTAATCGGAATTGTATTTTTAGCCATTATTTTAATGGAATTAAAATTCATTCTTATTCCTTATGTACTTGCGGTTTTTTTACTTTTTCTTCTCGAACCTCTTCATAAAAAATTAAAGTCAAAAGGAATTCCGCTTGCCGTTGTGCTTCTTGGAGATTTGTTATTATTTGCCGTCTTAATTTACGGAATTTCCGTTTTCGTAATCGGTGCGATAAATCAATTTGTAAATACACTTCCGTTTTACGAATCCCGTTTAAGTGTTATGCTTGCCGATTTAACCAAATTCCTTGGCTTAAAAAATGTTGATTTAACAAAACTTAATCTTCTTTCAATTTTAAAAGAATTGCACATTAGCAGTTTTGCGCAAGATGTTCTTTCTTCTACTGTTAATTTTGCATCATCGATTTTTCTTATTTTATTGTTCTATGTATTTAGCGTTCTCGGTCACGAAAATGTCCAACTCGCTTTCCGTAAAAGAGTAAATGCCGGTCAATACATAGATGACGAGAAGAAAAGCAATTGGCAAGAATGGGATGTAACATATTCGTTGATAACCGAAAAAATTCAGCACTATTTTTCCGTTAAATTTTTTTTGGGATTAGGTCTTGCACTCGCAACGGGAATTGTGCTTTGGCTTTTTGATGTTCATTTTATTATAGTTTGGATTGTTGTTACGTTTCTCTTTTATTTTATTCCTACAATCGGTCCTTTTATCGCTGTGCTTTTCCCTGTAATCATTGCTCTAATTCAATATCAATCGCTCGGATACGCATTGTTTCTTTTGCTTTCGCTTGTTGCACTCCAAACCGTTGTGGGAAATATTGTTGAACCGAAAGTATTGGGTGATAGATTAAATATTAATCCGCTTGTTATTTTGCTTTCTCTTTTTATTTGGGGATATATTTGGGGAATTATCGGAATGTTGCTTGCGGTACCGATTATTTCCACGTTCAAGATTATTCTTTCGTTAAGCGAATCGCCTAATCTTAAATTTATTGACGAATTAATGAGCTCTCATTCGTTGGAAGAATAACGATGAAAAAACTCGATTTCCAACCGGTAAAAAGCGACGAAGCATTTAAGAAAAATTATAAACTTCACGACCTCGCGGAAAGAAACGGGAAAAATCTTTTGGTGCAGTGGGGATTTAATTTCCGGAATTTTGGAGAAGACCGTCGTAACGAAAAAGTTTGGGAACGAGGTGAAGATAAACCCGATATTATTATTGAATACAACGGTAAACGTGCTTTGCTCGACTGGAAAGGAAAAAGAAAACCGAAATGGATAGTAAACGAACGTGCTGTTATTTCTTACGAAAAGTGGAAGGAGAAGTTCCAACTGCCTATGATTATTGCCTTTTTTGTGTTTGATGAAAATGAAAAAATCACACATAAAAAATTTGCCGTGCTGGGGAAGAACAAATACAAAACGCAACAAAAAAGGCAGTGGGATGCAAACCGCACTGTTGAATTTCCCGACGAACTTCCCGATTTTACTGCTACGGAGATAATTAATTTTTTTAATTCGTTAAATAAATAAAAGGTGGAAAAATGAAAGTAACCGTTTACTACAAACCTACTTGCTCAACTAGCCGCAAAGTAATTAAAGCACTCGAAGAAAAAGGCGTGGAAGTTGAAAAAATCAATTATTACGAAAAACCTTTTTCGAAAAACAAGTTGAAAACCTTCCTTAAAAAAATGGGAATGAAAGCACAAGACCTTTTACGCAAACGTGCCAAAGAATACAAAGAACTCGATTTCAAAAACAAAAATTACACACAAGCGGAAATCATTGAATTTATGGTAAAATATCCCGATTTAATTGAACGCCCGATTGTAGTTAAAGAAGAAACTGTAATCCTCGCCCGCCCGGTAGATAAGATTGAGGAGTTGTTTTAACTAACAAACAAAAAGATTTGTTTACTCCTACTTATCAATAATTTAGGTTTATGTTTCTATTATTTACTCCGACCGGGACACAGTTTCGGTCGGAGAAA
>CAYZGB010000172.1:0-2486 GCA_964477915.1 uncultured Melioribacter sp.
TTTGTTCCGTAAGTAATATCGCAAGCGTATTCTTTTTTGCGTTGTTCGGGCGACATTGTATTCAAAATACATCCGACGGTTAATCCGTGATATTCGAATATTTTTCCCATCCACTCGCTATCGCGTTTAGCAAGGTAATCGTTTACCGTAACAAGATGAACGCCGCGTCCAGTAAGAGCGTTCAAATACATCGGCAAAGTTGCAACGAGCGTTTTACCTTCACCGGTTGCCATTTCGGCAATTTTTCCTTGATGTAAAACAATTCCGCCGAGAAGTTGAACATCATACGGAACCATTTCCCAAGTAATTTTAGTCCCAGCAGCTTCCCAAGTTTGCCCAACCAAGCGACGACAAGTTTCTTTTACCACCGCAAATGCATCGGGTAATAATTCGTTCAGAACTTCTTCGTATTCCTCATCTAACTTTTTATTTAGTTTGTCGAGCTCATCGTAAAGCTTTTCACGGTCTTCGTCTAATTCGTCTTGTTTAAGTTTTTCGTTAATTTCATCAATTCTTTTACGAAGTTCTTCGGTGCGAGCATTGATTATTTCTTTAAATTCAACGGTTTTATGTTTTAATTCTTCTTCACTAATATCTTTTAGCGTTTCCCAACGTCGATTAATTTCATCAACAATCGGCCACAATTCTTTTAAGGCTTTGGTATTTTTATCGCCAAAAACTTTCTTAATTAGCTTAGTTAGCATCTATCTGAAACTCCTTAATATTTCTAAACAAAATAATAATAAAGGTAATTAAAGCAAGTCTGAAAAGCAATTTGACAGAATATGATTACCGCTAAATAAAAGTGATTTTAAAACAGCCAAACACAACCTATTACGAAATATCTTTGAAAATTCTTGCCATCGAATGTCCGGGTGCTTTGAATTCCAAATCGAGAAAATAGCCAAACGGTGTCTGGTAAACTTCAAAGCCGGAGTTTTTTAAGCGTGTTTCGGCGTTATCGAACAATTCTTTAATTAGCGAAGGATTAGCCTTGCTTTCGGAAAGATGAGCAAAAGAATGCAAAATAATTTTTTCAGTTCCGTTTTTGCGTGATGCCCATTTTATTTGTTTAATCATTTTTGTTTCAACCGATGAAAGTTTTTCTTCATCTTCTTTTTCAAGGTGAATAAACGCAACCAATGCGTTTTCTATTTTCTTTTCTTCATCCAAATCGGGTGCATCCTGCCAACCTTTTTTCGCTGTTTTATATCCAAATAAATCTGCGTAAATCATTAGTAATTTCATTCTCTAACTCCAACTTTGTTACAAATTATTCAAAAAATATTCGGTCAGTTTTTGATACAAATTAACGGCATCAACTCCGTAAACGCCGTGTTTGTGCCCGACGTATGGATAATAATCCAAATGCTTATTTAAGTGAGTTGCTTTTTGCAAAAATAAAAGTGTGTGCTGCCAAACAACGATATCGTCGCTTGTTCCGTGAACCAAAAGTAATTTTCCGTTAAGGTTATTTACGTAATTCAATAAACTTGATTCTTCCATTCCTTTGTGATTTGTCGAATCGGTTCCCATATAGCGTTCGCCATACATTATTTCGTAATATCGCCAATCGATTACAGCGCCACCGGCAACACCAACTTTGAACGTGTTGTTTGTCCTTAACATCAGAGATGTTGTCATAAATCCGCCGAAACTCCAACCGAAAACACCAAAGCGAGTTGAATCAACGTAAGGAAGAGATTTCAAATATTTTACGCCGGCAAGTTGATCGCTTATTTCGACGGTTCCCAATCTGTGCCAAGTTGCTTGCTCAAATTCCAAACCGCGATTTGCCGAACCGCGATTATCGAGCGTAAAAACAATGTAGCCGAGTTGTGCCATTTTGTAGAACCAAAAATCGTAACGACCGAATGGCCAAGCATCTTTTACAAGTTGAACGTGCGGACCGCCGTAAACGTAAACAATTACGGGATATTTTTTGTGTTCGTCGAAATCAACCGGAAGCACCATTCGGCAGTAAAGTTTTACGCCGTTGTTTTCAATTGTGAAAAATTTACGTTTTCCAAGCGCGTAATTTTCAATCGGATTTTTCGATGTGAGTAAATTTTTAATAACATTACCGCGTGGGTCTATTAAATTTATTTTACGCGGCGTATCGGTGCTTGTGTATGAATCTATGAAATACTTCCCCGAGTTCGATACGAGAACGCGATGCTGCCCATGTTCGGAAGTTATTTTTCGCATTTTGCCCGAAGTAAGATTTACGATGTAATAATTTTTTTGCATCGGATTTTCTTTTGTAGAAGAAAATAAAATTTCGTTTTTATTCAGAACATCAACGCTCAAAGTCTCCCAATTCCCTTTTGTTACTTGCTTTAATAATTTCCCTTCCGTATTGTAAAGATAAAGATGTTGCCAGTCATCTCTATCGGAAAACCAAAGAAAATGAGAATCGTCAATAAAATAAAGGGGATGCTCGGGTTCGACGTATTTATCCGATTTTTCTTCAAACAAAGTTTTAA
>CAYZGB010000172.1:2586-4261 GCA_964477915.1 uncultured Melioribacter sp.
TAAAAAAGATTGTTAGAAATTGTAAACGCGGCTTTTTGCAAATCGGGTGAGAGTGTAACGTTTTCAGCCTTTTGTGGAAAGGTAAAAACAATTCGTGATTTTTTATCCTCAATATTGACCGAAACGAAATCGGTATCGCGAAAGAAAAACAACTCATCACCTTTCATTGCTTCTATTCGTGGAAATCTTGAAAGAAAATTGGAATCCGGTAAATTCAAAATTTTATTTAATTCATCAAGACTGAGAAAACTACGATTGCCATTTACATTTTCAATAAAGAGAGTGTCGTTTTTCACCCAATAAAATCTGGGTTTTTCTTTATCCCAATTCAATTGCGGTAATCGTTCGGGTGCAAGTTTTCCGTAAGAGTTAAAAATAATATCTTCATAAGTAAACTCTTTTTTCTGTGCTTTCGAACTGCCCGCAAATATTGAAGCAGATAAAATTAATATTGCATAAGTCAATAATAATGTGTGTTTTCTCATTTCTTTTACCTAAAATTTATTTTGATACTTCAAAGCCAAGTTTAACCAAATCGTGCAAATGCACAATACCAATCGGTTCGCGTTTATTGTTCACCACAACAAGCGTTGTAATGTTGAATTTTTCCATAATGGAAATTGCGGAAGAAGCGAGTTTTTCCTTCGTGATTGTTTTAGGATTTTTCGTCATCATTTTTTCAGCTGTGAAATAGCGTAAATCCTCACTACGTTGCAATAAGCGACGTAAATCGCCATCGGTGATTATTCCACGCAAAATATTTTTTTCATCAACAACGGTAGTAACACCGAGCCGTTTTTCGGTCATATGCAAAATTGTTTCGCGAAACGGTGTATTGAGATAAACTCGCGGAACTTCATTGTCTTTAATCATAATTTCATCAACTTTAAGCATCAGTTTTTTACCGAGATTTCCCGCAGGATGCAGAGATGCAAAATCATCCGGCGTAAAACCTTTTATTTTCAGTAGCGAAATAGCAAGTGCATCACCAAGCACAAGCGTAACAGTGGTTGAAGAAGTCGGTGCCAAATCGTAAGGGCAAGCTTCTTCCTTTACGTGAATATTCAAAAAGTAATCTGCATTTCTACCGAGGAACGACTCTCGATTTCCGCACATTGCAATTATCGGAAGTCCAATACGTTTAAGCATAATAATTAAATTGTGCAGCTCTTCCGTTCCCCCGCTTTTGGAAATTAAGATTGCAACATCTTCCTTGCGAACAATTCCCAAATCGCCGTGCATTGCATCAACGGGATGAAGAAAAACAGCCGGCGTCCCGGTTGAGTTTAACGTTGCAACAATTTTCCGTGCAATTAAACCGGATTTTCCAACACCGCTCAAAATCACACGACCTTTAATTCCGGCAATTAAATTAACCACACTGATAAAATCTTCGTCAATTCGCTCGCGTAATTTTTCGACTGCATCAAGCTCGGTATTAATTACGTTTAGTGCTGTTTGTTTGATTATTTCATTTTTCATATTTTTCATTTTAGTTACACAACAATACTATAAATATTGACTTAAATCATTCTTAATTAATTCAACGGCATAAATCAATTGTTTCTTTTCTATTGGTTTAAAATATTTATGTATTGGTTTATCTACTTTTCTTTCTCCTTTAATAAAAGTAACAATATTGAGTTCAACATCTTCAAAATAAGAAAGTAAAGTA
>CAYZGB010000173.1:0-4255 GCA_964477915.1 uncultured Melioribacter sp.
TTGTTACAAAAGGTCCGTCAATAATTGTTGGAGCAACCTTAAAAGGAGATTTACCGAGAATGTTTATTTTCGTATCAATCACAAATTCGCCGTGGTTATTTATTACTCTGTAACCGATTGTGGATTTACCGAATTTTTCCCAATTAGGAATATCGAATTGTTTTCTCATCCACTTGTTAATATTAATTGATGCCTTGCCATTTTTGATTTTTTCTTTTTTCCAAAGATAAACCGGATAGGGATGTTTGGAATCGTTTTCGGGAATAAATCCATAATACAAGTATCCATTAAAATCTTTCCCGAAATCAAATGCCAAGCCGTCTTTTGTTCCTTTTGGATTTCCAAACACATTTATCCAAGAATATTCCGCTGTTACCTCATCGGCATAAATTTTCTTTCCGTTTTTTGTTAATACATATATTTTTCCATTATCATCGCGAAAAACATTGGAATAAACTTTAGGAACCGTTTGTGAAAAAATGGTTGTAAATATTGACAAAAACAAAACTATCAGAATGATTCTTTTGTTCATTTAAGTATCCTTTCTAAAAATTAAAAATTGTATCTCTTTTTAAGCCAATCGTAGGCAACGTTAATTTCTTTAGTTTTCTTTTCGGCGAGTTCAACGAGTTCTTTTCCAAGACCGGCAACTTTATCGGGGTGGTAAAGAGCAATCATTTTCAAATATTGTTTGCGTATATCTTTTTTTGTGATTTTCCCTTTTAAACCCAAAACTTTGCCGTAGTAAACGGCTTTGTATTCCTCGTTCATTAATTCGGGATTAATCTCTTCCGCAGGGTTTTTCTCTTGAGCGGGCTCATCCGAAAAATTATATTCTTCATATTTTTCGTATCGCTCGTACTTGCGGTAAGTTTTTTTCGAACCTTTTTTACTTTCTGCTCGGGAATAGGATTTTTTATATCCGAATGAATAATCTCCAACTACTTTTTTAACCGATGAAAAAAATCTTGATTTATTTTGGCCGCTAATTACCAAATAATCGAGAAGCAATGTATTTACAATTCTCCATTCAAGATTTTGAACTTTTGGTGAAAGCTCAACAATTATTTTTTTTGCATCTTGTTCTTTAAGTCTCGGGATAAGTGTTTTAAGTTTTCCTTTTTCGGAAATTGGAGTGTAACTTTTAAATAAGATGTTTATCCAATTTTCATTTACTACGTTAATCAGTAAATTATACAAAGTTAAAAACTCATGAATTACAACCTGGGTTGTAATTTCATGCAGTAAATTTTCAGAATAAATTATACTCTGTAATCTCCCGAAAGTGAGAAAAATATATTCATTTAATGCTTCATCCAAATCCAAATCAAATTCCCGAATGAATGTGGAATTAACGGCACTTAAATGAAAATTTCGCTTAAATTCCAACGAGGCACGGAAAGTATTTGTAAGAAATTCACGGGAAAACTCGTTAATACCGTTTTGGATTTTAGTTACTGTTTCCCAAAATCTATCGTAAATTTCCGAATAAACGTGAAAAGCTTTCTCGTATTCTTTTTGCTCAATTAAGTAATCGCCGAGTGCTCTTAATTCTTTTATTCTTGCCATAATAAACTTAATTAAAAATTAAATGTAAAATTTTTATGAAATATCAAATTTATAATTTTCCGAACCAATTACAAATCAATTATCGTAAGAAAAAATCAATAACTTAAACAAAAAAAATCCCGCCGAAGCGGGATTTGTGGAGCTAAGGGGATTCGAACCCCTGACCTTCTGAATGCCATTCAGACGCTCTCCCAACTGAGCTATAGCCCCGTTTTTTGGAATAGCAAACATAAGAACATTTTATGAAAAACGGAAATTAATTCTGCGCAACTTTTTGTTACGGAAAACCTTCGATTAAATCTTTCCTTTTCCGTTTTAGTAATTAAAGGCGGAATTATTCGATATAAGCACGCTTAGCGTTGCTAATAAATTCACGAACTTTTACTTCGTCTTTGTTTCCACTGGCATCTTCAACTCCGGTGTGGGAATCAACCCCGGCTGGGCGAACAATTTTAATTGCATCAGCAACATTTTGTGGTGTTAAACCGCCGGCAAGAATTACGGGCTTATTCAATTTTTTAACAAGTTCCGCACTTATTTCCCAATCGTGAGTTTTGCCGGTTGCACCTTCGGCGCCGGTTTTGGGATCGAAAGTGTCTGTAATAAAAGCATCCACAAAAGGCGAAAATTCATTTGCTTTGTCCAGTAATTCATTGAAATTATTCTGCTTTACTATCAGACTTTTTATTACGATTAATTCCGACAATTGCGATCTAAGTTTTTCGAGCTCCGTAGTTTCAATTTCGCCGTGAAGTTGCACAATGTTTACATTAAGGAAATCGCAAAAATCCGCAATTTCTTTATGGTGCGAAAGATAAGTAATCAATACCGGTTTACTTTTCCCCTTGATTTTATTGATGATTCTCTTCGCTTCTTCTTCGGTAACATCTTCTTTATTAACCGTAAGCCTTAACGGAAATCCGATGTATTCAACCCCGCAATTTACAAGCATTTCGGCTTCTTCAAGTGAATTAACGCCGGCAATTTGAATAATCGGTGTTCGTAACAAATTAAAGTTCCTTTTCTTCTTCGGCGTAGGATGTTGATGTTTCGAAAATTTTGACTTTAATTTTCTTTACACTTTCCGGCAAGCCTTTGGCAATTATTTGTTCGATAAAATATTTGCAAAGGTTTTCTGCGGTTGTTTCAAAATCGACAATAACGGTTTTGGATTTTAATTCATTAAGTTTTTCGAGAAGTTTTTCATCTTTCGAATTAACAATAAAGCAATGATCGAGTTCATCAACAAAAGGCTGAACCGTTTGCTTCAAATCGTAATAATCCATTAGCATTCCGTTTACGAGTTTTTCGCCTTCGATTTCCACTTGCATACGATAAGAATGTCCGTGCAAATTTTTACATTTACCGGCGTGGCAAAGCAACCGGTGTCCCATTTCCCACCGAAATTCTTTTGCAATTTTCATCAAACTCCTCTCGTATCGTGTTCCCAAATAAATTTGTGCATTTGTAATAAAAATCGGACACGCAATTTATCATTTAAAATCCAATTAACAATTTCTCTCGGTTCTATTTTTCCGTAAACCGGCGAGAAAATCACTTCGCACTTTTGCAGCAAAGAATAGTTATCGATAATCATTTTCGCCCAGTCGTAATCGTCCTTCGAGCCGATTACAAATTTTATTTCATCGTTTTGCTTAATAAAATCAATGTTTTCGTAAAGGTTAAATTTTTCCATATTGCTCGAAGGCGTTTTTAAGTCCATAATAATTTTTACGTTTTTATTTACATTTTTAATCGGAACGCTTCCGCTTGTTTCAAGCAGAACTTTGTATTTTCTATTTATTAGTAAATCCATTAAAGGAAAAACTTCCTTTTGCAGAAGCGGTTCTCCGCCGGTAATTTCTACAATGTCCGTTCCGTATTTTTCAATTTCGTTTAACACATCTTCAACAGACATTTTCTTTCCTTCGTAAAATGCGTATTCGGTATCGCAATAGGAACATCGCAAATTGCAACCGGTTAATCGCACAAACACCATTGGAATACCGATTGAAGTCCCTTCGCCCTGGACGGAATGAAATATTTCGTTAATTACAAGCATAGACGTTATTCTTTTTCACTAACCTCTTTTTTTGAATTCATTTCACGTCTAATTTGTATTTCGGCTGTTCTATAACCATCTTTTAAACAATCAAAATCGTTTTTTTCATTCCAACGCAGATTTGCATCGGAATTACCTTTCCATCGCCTTGCAAAATAAAGGGATTCGTAAATTCTTGCGATTTTGTAATTTCGTGTGATATAAAGCATCATTATGTAATCTTCGCCATAGGAAATATTCAAAAAAGGATGTTCTCGTATAATAGGCGTGTAGTAAGCACGCGGGGCGCCAAAGCCGTTTAACCTCAAAGCATTGTTGTGTCCGTTTTCGTCCGTCCATTCGTCGTGGCTAACAACACCGAGGGGAATTGGTTTAAGCGAAAAATTGGTAACAGTGTAACTTCCCACAACTGCCGCTACGTTTGTTTCGAAAAATTTATCGATAATTATTTGCAAAGTATTTTCGCTTGAATATAAATCATCGCTATCGAGCTGAACGGCAAACGCACCGCATCTTTCATCGTTTACTGCAAGGTTCCAACAACCGCCAATGCCGAGATTTGTTTCTTTCGGGATTAAGTGAATAACCTTTTCGTTTTCTTTTGCAATTTTCCGTATCACATTT
>CAYZGB010000174.1:0-4146 GCA_964477915.1 uncultured Melioribacter sp.
GTAAAGTCCGTTTCGCCTTCCGTTTGCAGAATCGTAAGGGGCAAGTCTCACTCCCGTTTTAACCGCTTTTAACGGATCACCACCCGCATTGCGAATAATTTCAATATCTTCAGCCGAAAGTTGAAAATCAATCGGATTGTTTTCGTTATCGCTTTCACGAAAATACGACGCAGTAATACCCAACTTCCCAGCGAGTTTATTTGCGGAAGCACTTCCGCCCCAAAACGTACGAGGGAATTTTCTGTCCGTGTATTCAAACTCAACAAAAATTCTACTTGTTGAATTAATAATCCGACGTGTTTTGAATGTAATTGTTGCGTTTGCATAATCGATTACGTAATCGTTCTGTTCGCCACGAACCATTTTTTGCCCGTTAAGATAAACGCGTTCCGTTCCGGCAATTACGATAATATTTTTCTCATTGTTTTCTCCGTACAATCTGTAAGGACCTTGAACGCCGTCCTGCCCGAAAAATTTGTTTGTGGTATATTTACCTTTTTGTGAAGCAAACGCAGCAACGGCACTGTATTTATTGTAGTTGCCTTCTGCTTTTAATCCTTGTAGTTTTCTATTCAGTTTAAGAAACTCACCTAAATTCTTATTTAAGTAGTAATCTCCGAAAGTTGCTTTTCCGTACTTGTGCCGTAGTTCGATAAAAACTTTATCAACTTCTCTTAATCTTTCGGTTACACCTTCCGGTTGAATTGGTGAATTCTGATCGGTAAGAGCGGCAACAATTTCGATTTCGTCGGAAAGTTTACCTGAAAGTTCCAATCGTAATCCGCTATTTACTGTGGCTCCTTGATTTGTTCCGATTGTAATTCCACGCACCAATGTTCCGCTTTTCTTTATTTTGCTTCCGAATATTGCTTCGTTCGTAAGTCTGAATTTATTACGTTTCAGCACCGTTACGGTATCACCAATTTTTTTATCGTAAACTTTCACAAGCGTTTGATTGTAGTATTCCTTTTTCAAAGGTATTTTAACGGCTTTATAAACAACAATTAAAGTATCGAGTAACGAATAGTTCAACGAATCGGAAAGTGAAACGGTATTTGAGTCGTACGAAATTGAATAGTCATTGTAGGTTAATCGTTTTTTATTTAAAAATAATTTTTCGCTTCCGGGTACAATGCTCAATGCCGAAAGTCTGTAATGGTTCTCTAAATTTACTCGGAATGTATCGGCAACGCTAACATAAAAAGTTTGTGCCGAATAGCTCGAAGACAAAATGAAAATAAGAGACAATATTTTGAGGAGATTTTTCTTAAAAGGCAAAATCTAACTTAATCCAGATAAGTTTGAAACCAATGATTTTTAATTTTCAAATTTATGTTCTTTCTTTGTAATAAAATAAAAATTTTATCGTTACCAAGTTAAAAACTAATGTGTCGATTTCCTTTAATAAAAATTTGCTCGAAAAAATCACAATCTTTCCCAAATTTCATATCTACTTTTGAAGAAAAACAGACATAAAAATAAAATCTACAAAAAATACTTGACAAGTTATCCGATTTTTATTATTATTGAAGTGTAAAAATTAAAATTTAATAATTATTCTAAAATAATAACAGATAACAAATATGTTAACTCAAGAAATTAAAGATTTTATCGCTCACTGTAAAAAAGTGAAACTTAGTGTAACTCCGCAAAGGATTACAATCTATAAGGAACTTATTGGCAATAAAAATCATCCATCGCCGGAGGAAATATATAATGCCATTAAGGAAGAAAATCCTACAATTTCTTTTGCAACGGTTTATAATACCCTGGAAACATTCGAAAAATATGGATTTATTAAAAAAGTAACCCCTTTGCACAACAAAGTACGTTACGATCCGGTAACGAAACCACATCATCATTTAGTTTGTATAAGATGTGGTAAAATTTACGATGTAGAAATGGATAAAATAAATAAAATTGAAATTCCCGGTGAAATTATCGGTGAAAATTTGTTAGTAGATTATTCGTTAAGAATAAATATAATTTGCAAAGATTGTTTAGAAAAAGAAAATCAAAATAATACAAATTAAAACAGGAGGAAAAAATGGAAAATCAAGAAAACGTACAAGCATTCGGATTCCCGAGGTTAAACGAACCCGCACCGGAATTTACTGCTAAAACAACTCACGGACAAATCTCTTTATCCGATTACAAAGGTAAATGGGTGGTTTTATTTTCGCACCCGGCTGATTTTACACCGGTTTGTACAACCGAGTTTATAGCCTTTGCAAAAAAATTCGATGATTTTCAAAAAATTAACACTCAAGTAATCGGTCTTAGCATCGATAGCGTTTACTCGCACATCGCTTGGGTGGAAAACATTAAAGAAAATTTTGGCGTTGAAATTCCTTTCCCGGTAATTGACGATTTAAAGATGGACGTAGCTCGCAAATACGGAATGATTCACGAAAACGCCGCCGATACTTCCGCTGTTAGAGCAGTTTTCGTTATCGACGATAAAGGAATTCTCCGTGCAATGGTTTATTATCCATTAACAAACGGAAGAAGCATTGACGAAATTTATCGCTTGGTTGTAGCATTACAAACTACAGATAAATACGGTGTTGCTACACCCGAAAATTGGAAACCAGGCGACAAAGTTATCGTTCCGCCTCCGGCAACCCAAGAAGAAGCAAAGAAAAGAGCTGATGCCGGATATGAATATGTTGATTGGTATTTCAGCAAAAAAGAACTTTCATAAATCTCATATTCCCCCGGTTGAGATAGAAAAGGCCGCTTCTTTTATCGGAAGCGGCTTTTTCATATTTTAAAAAACAAAAAATTTTAATAGTATGTCAAAATGTTTTCTTTATATTAATTTTATCTTTGATAAGATTGAACACTTCTGGGAAAGTAAATCTTTCCGCTCAATTATTTCTGTAGTGTTATTTACTACTTTTTTAATTGTAACTGCTGCCGTTTACTTAAAAACATATGGTTTTTTACCCGATTTTCTCGATAAAATTACTCCTGCAAGTCATTTATATCCAATTAGACTCACATTTAGTATGCTTCTTGTTTACGAAGTTTTCAGTATGATTTTTAACTTAAAATATTCGGTTTCAAATGCCCTTGGAAAGCAAATTGAAATTCTTTCGTTAATTATTTTAAGGGACGGTTTTAAGGATTTGGTTTATTTCAAAGAACCCCTTTCTTTATTAACAAACTTCAAACCAATGACAATATTACTTTCGGATATTTTCGGTAGTGTAATAATTTTAATAATTTTAGGTTATTATTACAAAATTCAATCGCACATTCCTATTACAACCTCGGAAGAAGAGCAACATTCTTTCGTCTCAGTAAAAAAATGCCTTGCGTTAATTATATTGTTGTATTCGGTTATTCTCGGTATTCTTGTGCTTACCGGATTTTTCGATGGTGCTAAATATTTTAATTATTTCGATTCGCTTTTTACTTTCCTAATCTTCACCGATATTCTGATTGTCTTTATTGCAATTCGCTACACATCAAATTATTACACTATTTTCAGAAATTCGGGTTTTGCTCTTACAACTGTAATCATAAGAATTGCAATTAATGCACCCGAATATTATCGTGTTGCAATCGGCATAACAGCCGTTGTATTTGCTTTTATTTTATCTTGGGCTTATACAAAATTTAGAGTTAGTGTAAAACATTGGAATATTTTATGAATAATTCTCAAAATCTTCTTCCCGGTGGATTTCATCAATTAACTTTACTCGAAAAAACTTTAGATAAAAATTTTGAAAAGATTTTGGTTATCGGAGAATCGAGTGAAAAAATAGTTACCAATTTACTTGTTAAATATCAATCCCATATTGAATATATTGTTGAAGATTACGAGTCGTTACTTAATGCAAAGTTAATTTTGGGAAGTGATTCGCAAGTGATACCAAAACTTATGGATTTCGAAAAAACGGATTTTCAATCGAATACTTTCGATTTGATTTTTGCTCAAGCTAGCCTTTCACGAGAAAATCGTAAAGAAATAATAAGAGAAATTAAAAGAATTTTAACTCATGGTGGAATTTTTGCAATTGGTGAAATCGTAACTTTAACCCAAAATCCGCCAAGGATGATACAAGATATGCTCAATTGGGCGGGAATTGTTCCTTTGCATATTAATGAGATTGAAAATTATTACAAAATGAAAAATTT
>CAYZGB010000175.1:0-4137 GCA_964477915.1 uncultured Melioribacter sp.
GAAAGCTTAAACGAATTTTCAAAACACGCTATCCGAAAGTTCGGTTTGCGTGGTCTTACAAAACGAACTATCTTTCCACGATTTGCTCTATTTACCACCAGGAAGGTTCGTGGGCGGAAGTTGTTTCGGAATTCGAATACGACAAAGCACGAGACTTGGGAGTAAAAGGCGAAAACATAATTTTTAACGGACCCGATAAAAGCGAAAAAGCTTTGGAAAAAGCAATTCGCGAAAAGGCTTACATTCACATCGACCATTTCGATGAGCTTTATTCGATAATGGAAATTTGCGAAGAAAAAGAATTGACTGCAAACGTTGCAATCCGTGTAAATATGGATACGGGAATTTACCCGCCGTGGAACCGCTTCGGATTTAATTACGAAAACGGCGAAGCACTTCTTGCAATTAAGCGAATAATCAATAATGATAGGCTTAATCTCATCGGTTTGCACACGCACATCGGAACTTACATTATGAGTGCCGAACCTTACCGCGTTGCAACATCCAAACTTGTGGAACTTGCAAAGGAAATTTACAATAGATACGACATTCGCCTTGAATATATTGACGTTGGCGGCGGTCTGCCTTCTTTCAACACGCTGAAAGGTCAGTATCTCGAAGCAGAACAGCTTTTGCCGACTTACGAAGAATACGCCGACGCAATTACTTCCGCTTTGTTCGATTTGAATTTGCCCGCAGACGAACTGCCCGTTCTTACGCTCGAAACGGGACGTGCATTAATTGACGACGCCGGATATTTAATCAGCAGTGTAATTGCAACAAAAAGATTGCCTACCGGAAAACAATCGCTTGTAATGGATGCCGGAGTAAATTATCTTTTTACGAGTTATTGGTTTAATCACCGAGTTGTTCCTGTAAAAGAAGTAACCGGCTACCCCGAAGAAACCGTTGTTTACGGACCGCTTTGTATGAACATCGATGTTATTCGCGATAATGTAATGTTGCCCGCAATGAAAAAAGGAGATAAACTCGTTATTTTTTACGTCGGTGCTTACGGCGTTACGCAATGGATGCAATTCATTACTTTGCGTCCCAATGTTGTGCTGATTACCGAAGAAGGCATTGTGGAAATTATTCGTCGTGCGGAAAAAAACACGGACGTAACGGCACCCGAAATTTTACCCGAAAAATTCCAAGATTTTGATTTGGACGAATAGTGCAAATGAGTTTGTTTCTCGATTCCGTTTTTTACAGTTACGCGCAAATCTTTTTTTCGAACCGTAAATGGTTTGGAATTGCGGCGTTGCTTATTTCATTTACCGATCCGCAAGTGGGAGCAATGGGCTTGCTCGGTGTTATTTTGTCCAACGCCTTTGCACTTTATCTTAATTTCGATAAGGAAAAAATCCGCAACGGTTTTTACGGATTTAACGGAATTTTAATCGGCGGTGCAATTGCTTACTTTTTCCAACTTACGCCGTTTGTAATTGCCATTGCGGTGGTTTTCATTTTTCTTACGTTTTTTGTTTCCGCTTCGCTCGAACACGTAATGGCAACGGTTTTTAATCTTCCGGGATTGAGTCTTCCGTTTATTTTAACGCTTTACGTTTTTCTTGTTGTAGTTACCGAATTTCAAGGCGTTTTGTATCGCGATTTTCTTTCCTTTTCAAACGCTTGGATTTCCGGCATTCCGGATTGGACGAATTACCTTTTCTCTTCGCTTGCATTAATTCTTTTGCAAAGCAAGGCAATTGCCGGAGCGTTTATTTTATTGATTATTCTGCTCTTTTCCCGCGTGATGTTCTTAAATACGTTGATTGCCTTTTTGTTCAATTATTTGCTAATCTATTTTATTTTTCCGCAAGCAAGCTACTCGTTTTTTGTTTTAACTTCGTTTAACGCCATTTTAACCGCTTTTGCACTCGGCGGAAGTATGATTATTATTTCGCGTAAGACTATTCCGCTTCTTTTTTTGAATATTATTTTTGTCCTTGTCTTTGCTCTCTTTTTCGAAAAGATGTTGTACGATAAACTTCTTCCAGTGCTTGTTCTTCCTTTTAATGTTGTTACGCTTTCTACAATTTACAGTTTGAAGTTCCGCCGCGAAAATACCGATTTGACTTTGCTCTATTTCGAACCCGGTTCGCCCGAGGAAAATTACTACTACCACAAAACCCGCGTTGAACGGTTTTCCAAATTCAAATTGATTTTCCCCGAACTTCCGTTTATGGGCGTTTGGAAAATCACACAAGCATTCGACGGAAAATACACACACAAAAACGAATGGAAATACGCTTGGGATTTTGAAATTACCGACGAAGAAAATTCTTTTTTCGAAACTACCGGCAAAGAGCCAAGCGATTATTATTGTTACGATACGCCGGTTGTTGCACCTTACGACGGGAAGGTTGTTCGCATAATCGATGGCGTGCGGGAAAATAAAATCGGTGAGGTTAACCTCGAACAAAATTGGGGAAACACAATAATTATTAATCACGGAAACGGACTTTTTTCATCGCTTTCGCATCTCAAACGGAAATCGATTTTGGTTAAAGAAGGCGACGATGTTAAAAAAGGTCAAGTGCTTGCACGCTGCGGAAACAGCGGTCGTTCACCTCAACCGCATTTGCATTTTCAATTTCAATTAACGGATAAACTTGGCGACAGAACTTACAAATTCCCGTTTGCCCATTTTATTTCGATTGATGAAAACGGAAACGAAACTTTACGCATTTTCGATTACCCGAAAGAAAATGAAAAAGTTAAAAATATCGATACGCACAAAACGATTAAGAACGCTTTTACATTTAGGCTCGGCGACGAACTTGTTTTCGATTGCCAAATAGACGGAAAGTATTTCAGCGAAAAATGGAACGTAAACGTCGATATGCTGAATACACTTTACATCAAAAACGACAAAGGCGACAGATTGAATATTTATCCCACCGACAAAATATTTTACGCGACGAATTACGTCGGCAAAAAAGAAAGCGCACTTTACGCATTTTATCTTTTGGCTTCGAAAGTCTTGCTCGGCTATTCTGAAAAATTGGTTTGGGAAGATATTTTCCCCATTAATTCAATATTAAATTCGCCTGTTAGATTTGCTTCGGAATTTCTTCTTCCCTTTACGGAAACACTTCACGCAAAGGGAGAATACCGATGGAATAAGGACGAAAACGAAACCTTTGAATTGTTAACAAAATTAAACGTAAAAGGGAAAGGACCGTTTTCGTTCTATTCGAAAGAAGTTTACGGGAAAATTTCAATCAATGAGAAAAAAGGACTTGACGAATTTTCACTTACAATCGGGAATAAAAAGTTTTTTATTAAAAAAGGAGAAAAGAAAAATGAAGAAAGCAATTAATTATTTTGCCTTATTTTTATTGCTCTTTGCTTACGTTGTAAATGCTCAGGATAACCCGAAATTAAAGGCAATATATGAATCCGTATCCGCAGAAAAAATCGGCGATTACGATAAAGCAATTTCCGTAATGATGAAAGATTACAACAATTGGAAAAACGATTACGTTTACAATTTGCGACTCGGCTGGTTGAATTACTTAAAAGGCGATTTTCCGGTTTCCCTTAATTATTACAAAAAGGCAATCAAATTAAGCAATAAGAGTATTGAGTCGCTTTTGGGAATTACTTACCCGTATTCGAAAATGAACAAAAAAGACAAATTGAAAAAAGTTTACAACGAAATTCTTAAAAAAGCACCGAGCAATTACACGGCAAATTTGAATTTGGCTCTTCTTTATTTTAACGAAGGGGATTATTTGAATTCGATGATTTATCTCGAAAAATTGGCGAAAGATTATCCGAGCGATTACACGGTTAATCTTTATCTCGGTTGGGCAAATTATTACGAAGGCGGAAATAAGAAAGCACACAAATATTTCGAACGTGCTTTAATTGCTGTTCCAAACGACCCGAGTGCAAAAAAAGGATACGACGCAACGAAATAGTTTTAAGATTAAAAACCTTATTCCGATTGATTATAATTTAACTTATACCAATAGAACACGGAGCACACGGATTTTGACGGATTTTCACGGATTTGTTTATTGTGAACAGTGAGTGGTAAGTTCAGTCTCCATCCGAAACTGAGTTTCGGACGGAAATAAAAATTCGTTTTTCATTCGCGTATTCGTGGCAATTTTTTATTTGCAC
>CAYZGB010000176.1:0-4129 GCA_964477915.1 uncultured Melioribacter sp.
CTCACCTCGATTTCATCGGGGTTTGAAACGACAATTCGGATTTCGCAATTCATACTTTCGAACGAATTCGTATTTCGATTGGAGGAATAACAATAAAAATTCCGTCATTGCGAGCGAACGGAGAGAGCGTGGCAATCTCCGATATATTCAGAATTGCTTTTTACTTTGGAGATTGCTTCAATCCCGATTTGTAATCGGTGCTTCGCAATGACAGTTTGTATTATTATTTCGCTCCTACGGAGCTTGATTTTATTGGGGAATATGTTACTATAAAGGTTTCGTCCCTACGGGACTTTACATTGCTTAATCGAAACGGAGTTTCTATTGCTATTTCTGTCCAAAACTCAATTCCGGACGGAGAAATTGACCACCGAACATATAACAATTACCCCGGGAATCTGGGCTGACAACTGAATTTTTCAGATCCCGGCTCACTGTTAACAAAATAAATCAGACTTTCACATCCTAAAGTTTTTCATTCTTATTTCGATAATATAGTAACGATTGGAGATTG
Organism: uncultured Melioribacter sp.; assembly: GCA_964477915.1. Lineage (GTDB taxonomy): Bacteria > Bacteroidota > Ignavibacteria > Ignavibacteriales > Melioribacteraceae > WGAL01. Next base: position 515 of record CAYZGB010000176.1, read on the forward strand.
CAATGAGTAGAATCACAGTTACAATTTATCCTAACGAGAATGGAAATTTAATTGTTGATGCTACCAAAGATAAAAGAAGTGTTGAATTTATTACAAAAAGCAAAAATCTCATTCTCATTTTATTCAGAATAGAAATTAAGTTTTTCCTTTCTTGGTTTATTGAAAAATTCTTTACAAGTGCTATTCCGGATTCCGAATAATTTTCAGCATTTTATCGTGCAAAATTCCGTTTGATGCAACAATTGCAACACTTTCCGGCGTTAGGTTTTTCCCATCAAAATCGGTTACAATTCCGCCAGCCTCACGCACTATCAAATCTCCTGCAACGTAATCCCACGGACTTAACTTTGTTTCCCAAAATCCGGCAAATACACCCGAAGCCACGTAGCAAAAATCGATTGCAGCAGAGCCGAGCCTTCTTACCGCTCTTGCTTTTTTAAGGAACGCAACAAATCGCTCGATTGTGTTATCGGGATTACGCCAAATATCGTAAGGAAATCCCGTAACAAGCAACGCTTTCTCAAGTTCGCTTTCCGAATTAACTGATAATTTTTGCTCGTTAGCGTAAGAACCGCTCCCAAGTTCCGATGCGTAAACGATATTCCGCATTACATCGTAAACAACGCCGGCAATGGTTTCGTCGTTTTTTCTTACACCTATTGAAACGGAAAAAATCGGCAAGCCGTGTGCAAAATTTGTTGTGCCGTCGAGCGGGTCGATAAACCAAGCGTAATCCGATGAATGCAAATCCGCACCGCTTTCTTCGGCAACGATTGTGTGTGCTGGGAATTCCTTCTTCACAAAATCGATAATATGGCGTTCCGATTTTTTATCGATTTCGGTTACCAAATTGGTTACGCTACCTTTGTATTCGATTTTGTAATCGGTTTCAAATCCTTCGCGAATAATTTCGCCCGCCTCTTTTGCTATTTCAATAATTTTGTTCAACATTTTCTCGTTCCCTATTTTTTCTTATTTCGTAAAACCGATTCCAATTGATTTTTCAGATTTATTGCTTCCTTGTAATTGGGATTTACGGTAATTGCTTTGTTAACTATATTTAAAGCTTCCGCGTAATTTCTTTTCGAAACGTAAGCACCTGCAAGATTGTAATAAACTTGTGCATCGCGATTATCGTATCCCAAACTTTTCTTAAAATAATAAATTGAAGCACTAACTTTGCCGCGCTTCAAATTTAATATGCCAAGCCATTTGTTCGAAAAAGCGGACGGAATAATTTTATTCTGCTTCAAAAGAAATTCGTATGCTTTATCGAGTTCCTTTACCGAAATTAATTGCGTAGCTGCCGTTTCGTAAAAGCGAGAAACAATCGGGAATTGCGAAACCACTGTTTTCATTGCATTTGCGTATTTATCATAATCTTTATTACGGAAACAATATTCAGCATATTTCAAATGTGCTTCAATCCAATCTATTTTGCCTTCGTCAAATTGCCAAGCGAGCGTATCGATGTAATTATTCAATTTAATCAACTTGTACGTCGGAATTTTGTTTTTCGGATTTATAAACGGCCAATCGTTTTTCAGTAATTTGATTTTAAATGCCGCAATCACCGAATCGAGTTCGGTAAAATCAAAATTTTCTACTGTTAGTTTATCTTGAAATCCAAATGAAACTGCCGGCTTTTCGTCCGGAAGCAAGTTATGTTTTGCCATTGTTTCGTAGATGGTTTTACCGATTATTTGATAACCACGTAAATTCGGATGCAAATGGTCGGTCATTAAGTCGTTCCCGATAATCCTTTGTTTACTTGCTTTTGAAAGGGCTTCGTACGAATTTGCAACAGGATAAGAATATTTGCGAGCAAGTTTTTCGATTACTTTATTTATTGAGGAAGGTGCTCGGAAACGTAACATATCCAAATCTTTTGCGTAACGAAAAAGCGAATCGGCAAGGCGAATGTTGTTTTCGTCCAATGTTTTCAGTGCTTTGGCGTAAATCGAATTTGCCGACGGGTAATTTTTGTATGCTTCCGAGATAAAAGGCTTTTGCCCGAGCAAATTACAAGCAAGCGTAGAAAGAACAACTGGCACTTTCGATTTTTTTGTTTCCGATAAAATATAATCCATATTTACTTCAAACTGATGAATGCCCTTTTTGTAAAGCTCGGAATTAAACGGAATTTTTTTCTTTTCTGCCATTCTCGACATCAACGTTCCGGTTTTGGCTTTCGGCTTACCGGCAATTTTCAAAACAACCCAACTTAAAAAATTTTGCACAAGCTGAAACGTTTTGAAGTTTTCCAATTTCAAAACAAGATTTACAACAAATGGCGAAGTTCCCAAATTTTCCATAGAGCCGACACCCAACGCACCGTAATATTCGTTGTGCCCAGCATAAATCAAAATCAAATCGGGCTTTTGTTCAAGTACGGCATCAATCATATCGCGTAACGAGTAACTGTTGATTGCGGTCATACTCATATTTACAACTTCGATTTGTCGGTTCGGGTAAGCGATTTCGAGGCGTTTGCGAATGTAACGGGAAAACGAACCGAGCGGAATAAACGGATAACCGGCGCCGCTACTTCCTCCCAAAACAAAAACACGGAAACCGTTTGCCGGTTTAACTTTGCGGAAAACATCTTTGTTAGTTGAAGGAACTTTCTTAACGTTCCTAAAATATTTTTTGGCAAGCAAGGGATTTACTTCGAGCCAACCCTGTTGTGCTTCGGTAAATACGCGAGTATCGTAGCCGTAATCAATTGCACGTAAAGTTATTTCCAGCAAAACAAAAAAGAGAATAGGAATTAAAATTAATATCGTGTAAAAAAGAAGTTTCTTTTTATTCATTTTCTATTCTTCAATTACAATGATTTTATTACTGTCCGGGTCAAAAATCGTAAATGTCAAAAAATCGTTTTCGTCCAAATGTTTTGTCTCGGCAAAATCGATTTTGTTTTTAATCAATTTTCTGAAAAGTCTCGACAAATGATCAACTCGCAAAACAATTGTTTGCGGAACAGGTTTGTTTGATTTAACAAACTTAAATCGAACCGCACCGTTTTCAATAAAATTACCATTAAGATTAAGCGGATAAAAATTAAAATTGCGAATGTAAAATTGCTTTAACGAATCGGGATGCTGTGTTTTCAATGTAAAATAAGCACCGGTAAATTCAAACTCGTCGTCTTTCGATTCGTTTTTATCGCTAAGAATATTTATCAATTGAAATAAAAGAACAAGCAACATCAAGAAAATAACACCGAGCGTAAGTTTTTTATTTCGGGAAAGGTAAGCCATTAAATCATTTCTCCGAGTAATTCTTTTCGCGGACTTGGAATTACCACTTTATTTACGAGCAAACCTTTTTCCGAAATTACGGCGGCGCCCGCTTCCACCGCACTTGTAACGGCGGCAACTTCGCCGGTTAGTGTGCAAAATGCTTTTCCGCCCAAAGCCATTGCAAGACGAATTTCCATTAAGCGAACATTTGCCGCTTTTGCAGCAGCGTCCGCTCCTTCAATTAAAGACGAAACGGAAAAAGCTTCGATAATTCCGAGCGATTCCAATTTGCCGTATTCGTTGTGTCCCGAAAGCGCCGGGAAAATATCGGGATGAACATTGGGAATAACAAACGTATCTATTATTACGT
>CAYZGB010000177.1:0-3943 GCA_964477915.1 uncultured Melioribacter sp.
AACCATATTAACTGAAAGTTCCGTTAAATCGCGTATCATCGATTCTACATCTCTACCAACGTAGCCGACTTCGGTAAATTTGGATGCTTCAACTTTAATAAAAGGTGCGTTCGCCAATTTTGCCAAACGTCTTGCAATTTCGGTTTTCCCTACACCGGTCGGACCAATCAAAATAATGTTGTTCGGCATTATTTCTTCGCGCATAGTTTGTTCCACTTGCTGACGTCTCCAACGGTTACGCAAGGCTATTGCAACGGCACGTTTTGCTTCGTCTTGTCCAATAATAAATTTATTTAATTCTTCAACTATTTGCGAAGGTGTAAGATTTTTGTTTAATATATTTTTCATTTTCTAATCCTCGAGTGTTTCAACCGTAATATTATTATTTGTGTAAATGCAAATTTCGGAAGCTGTTGTCAGTGCTTCTCGTACAATTTCCTCTGCATTGAGTTTACTATATTTTACTAACATTTTTGCTGCAGCCAAAGCATACATTCCACCGGAACCGATTGCAACAATATTATCATCAGGTTCAATAACATCGCCGGTACCGGAGACGATAAAAGTGTGATTTTCCGAAACCACAGCAAGCATTGCTTCGAGGCGACGCAAATATTTATCCGTACGCCAATCTTTTGCAAGCTCTACAACAGAACGTTCGACATTGCCGCGATATTCGTTTAATTTATCCTCAAATCTTCCGAGAAGTGTAAAAGCATCTGCTGCCGAACCGGCAAACCCGCACATTACTTTTCCACCGTAAAGTTTTCTTATCTTTTTTGAACTGTGTTTTACAACTGTGTTTCCAAGTGTTACTTGACCGTCACCACCAATGGCGGCTTTCCCTTTGTGAATTATTCCTAAAATTGTTGTTGAACGAATTTCCGGTTTTCCCATTTTTTACTCTAAATTTTTATTTACAATTTTTAAAATACATTTTTTAATATTCCTATACTACTACAAAAATTTAGCACTCTTTATATGCCAAAAGAAAAATTAAACATTCTGTGAGGGAACTGTCTAAATCGAGAAATATTGAATAATTAGCTAAAAGGACAAGATATTAAAAGGAGAAAAGATTGAAGGTTAATAAATTCAAAAGTAAAATTCTAAATTGGCAGTTTGATAATTTTCAATTAATAAAATTGTTGTTTTTATTATCTTTAATAATAATTTTAGAAATATCTATTGAATACACTTATAGAATTAATATCGAAATCTTTTGGAAATAAACGTACTCTTATTTTTTATAGAGAAGGAAATTTAGTTAACGAAATTTCTTCTGGGAATGTCTCGCTAACTTCCCTCGAATTTAAATTTTTATTTTCATATTCATTGAAAAATAATCAAGGGGAAAAACCCGAGAAGAAAAAGATTATCAATATTCTTTCCAATATCAATTTTTCTGAAAATTTTTTCTCTTGTGCATTTGAACTTTCTTCAAAAGAATATCTGCTCTTAATTGATTTTGGTAATTCAAAATTAGGTGAAAAATCAAAAGAAAAATTATTACTCGCTTGTGATATTCTAAAAGAAACTATTAAGCTTAAAGACAAAACCGAAGCCTCAATACCTCAAAATTTTTATTTGCCGATATTTATTTACGATAAAGAAAAAGATAATTTCATCTTTGAAACTCAGGGATTTAATTTATTGCTCGGTTTTCCGGCAAATCAGTGGAGTAAAAATAAAATTTCCGTTTTAAGAAAAATTGATATTGAAGATTTTCCTAAAATAAAACACTTTTTCTCCCAGATTAAGAATTGTCAAGAAGCCTACGTTGATTTTCAAATTAAAGATAATTTCAGTAACAGAAGATTTTTACGTTTAATAAGTGCACCGGATGATAAATCGTGCAAAAAATTATTCGGGTTAATTCTGGATATTACAACCGAAATGAAATTGAAATACCGGATCGAAAGTTCAAATGCAAAGTTTCGTACTCTATTGGAAATATCTAACGACTTTGTCTTTTCGTTAAATCGTTCCGGTTATTTAATGTTAATTAATGACGACGGTGCAAAACAACTCGGTTACAAAACTGAAAATTTAATAGGTAAGCATTTCCTTGAGCTAATTGCCAAAAATGATAAACCTTCCGTTGCACTTGCATTTCAAAAAATTATTAAATCCAATTCGGCAATTACGTTCAATGCAAAAATTATTAATGCACTTTCCGAAGAAATTCCGTTTACATTTACTGCTACTTCGTTAAGGAGCGGAAATGAAATAACTGGAGTTATCGGTTACGGTAAAAATTTCAAACAAATTTATGACTGCAATAAAAAAATTAAGGAACAGAATAATAAGCTTTTAGAATCGGAGCGTTTGTTAAAACTTGAACGAGAAAGAGCGGAAAAACAAATAATAGAATTACGTGAATTAAACAATGCAAAAAATCAGTTTATTTCAACGGTTTCGCACGAACTTAGAACGCCTCTTACTTCGATAATCGGCTTTGCCGAAACATTGGTTGAAGATACTTCGCTTTCCCGCGAAACTATAATTGAGTACAATAAAATTATTCTTGAAGAAGGGAAAAGACTAACGCTTTTGATTGATGATATATTAGATTTAACAAAACTTGAAGAAGGAAATGTTTCACTAAACTTTGAAGAATTTGATCTTGCGGATTTACTTAAAATAATAATTGGAAATTTTGTTGCACAGGCGAAAAGTAAAGGAATTGATTTGGATATTAGTATTCCCGAAGCGGAATTTACCGTTTTTGCCGATATGAAAAAACTTGAGAAAGCATTTTCCAATATAGTTTCGAATGCAATTAAATTTACAAAACATGGTGGGAAAGTAAGTGTAAAAATTAATAATTTCCTCAACGAATATGCTGTTATTATTAAAGATACCGGAATTGGAATTCCTAAGGAACACTTAAAGGAATTATTTCAAAAATTTCAAAAATTTAATAAACCCGGATTACATATTCCCGGTGCCGGATTAGGTCTTGCTATTACAAAGAAAATTATTGATTTACACAATGGCTCAATAAATATTACTAGTGAAGAAGATGTTGGAACAACAGTAACCGTTGTTTTACCAAAAAAGAGAGGTTAATAAATGGAACACTTGGTATTTATTTTAGATGATGAAAAACCGATATTAAAACTTTTAACTCATTGGCTGAAAAACAAATGGGGCTATAAAGTAGCAACATTCGAAACCGCAACTTCAATGTTGGAAAAATTAAATGAAGAAGAACCGAGTTTATTATTGCTTGATATTATGTTGCCTGACATAAATGGAATAGAAGTATTAAAATCAGTAAAAAAACTAAAAGAACATCTTCCGGTAATTATGCTTTCTGCTCAAGGCAACATTGAAGTAGCGCTTGAATCTTTGAGACTTGGAGCTTTCGATTATTTCACAAAACCAATAGATCAAGATCGTCTTGAAAAAGCGATTGAAAATGCAATTAAAAATTACGAACTGCAGCGCAAAGTCGATTTGCTCTTGTCATCGCTGCAAAAAGAATACAGTTTCGAAAACATTATTACGGCTGACGATAAAATGCAGAAAGTTTTTGAATTGGTAAATCGCGTAATGGATAAAGATATTAACGTGCTTTTACAAGGCGAAAGTGGAACCGGGAAAGAATTGATTGCCAAAGCAATTCATTACAATAGTCAAAGAAAAGATAAACCTTTTGTTGTAGTTAATTGTGCTTCTATTCCGCGTGAACTTTTGGAGAGCGAACTTTTCGGACACGAAAAAGGAGCATTTACCGGAGCAATTAATAAAAAGATTGGAAAATTTGAAATTGCCAACGGTGGGACACTTTTCCTCGATGAAATTGGCGAATTGGAAATGTCCCTTCAAGCAAAACTTTTACGCGTAATTCAAACCAAAGAATTTGAAAGGGTAGGCGGAACAGAATTAATTAAAGTTGATGTTAGAATAATTTCGGCAACTAATCGTGACCTTTACC
>CAYZGB010000178.1:0-3940 GCA_964477915.1 uncultured Melioribacter sp.
TGTTAATTAATCAAGCTTCCCTACTTGATTTTTATTTAATTTACTATTCAATTATCGGCAAAAATTTATATTAGTTTAGTTTAAATAAGAAAATCCGCCTCACAAAAAAGTGCAAGACGGATTATTCATAAACTAATTAGCCTTTGCCGTTGGAACCGAATTAAACAAGCTTTCGAATAACTCTTGCCATGTTTCTCGTAAGCCCGAGAGAATCTTCATTGCCATGTCAAAATTTCCACGACGCACTTGCTCTTGAGCAAACTGATAAAGTTGCAATAAGGAAGTTGACAAATCGCGAGTATCTTTATCTTCAAAATTAAGTGCGTTTATAAGTTCGGAAATTGCACGGTTAGTTTTTTCGATATCATGTTTTTGGCAATGAGCAATTGCAAAATCATATACCTTAAAGAGCAATTCGTGCGGAAGCGAATCCATTATTTCTTTAACGAAATATGCGTTCGCCTTCTTCTTATTATCTTGCAAATTATTATATGCCGATATCATTTTTTATCCTCCTTAACTTCTATTGAAATAATTGCAAGACTTGTTGAGGCGCTATATTCAATTGAGCCAACATTGCAGTTGCTGCTTGAGAAAGAATTTGAGCACGAGTAGCTTTGAGTTGTTCCATTGCAATATCGGCATCGAACAATCTACTTACACTTGCTTCCGCATTTGTAATCGAAACATTTAATGTTTCTTCTTTAATATCAAGACGTTGCGTATAGTTACCGATATCACCAAGTGCGTCAAGAACAGCGGATTTTAACGTAATAAGATTTGTTTGTAATGTATTAAGTGTAGTTAACGAAGTACTACCTATTTGACTTGCAGAAATGTTAATAAAACTTGCCAACGAAGCAGAAATAGCACTTTGGAAACCACCATTTCCGGTACTTGCAATAGTGGAAGCAAAATCAATTTTCAGTGTGTCTCCGGCTTCCCCGACCTGAAATACAAATCCTTTGGAAGCAGTAGAGAAGAGAAGATTTGTATTATTGTACTTGGCACTTTTCAATGTGTTATAAACTTCGTTTGCCAAAGCTCTAATATCACTTGCAAGTGCGGTTCTGTCGTTTGTCGGGTTAGTAGCATCGGAAAGTTTTCCTTCAATTTGCACAAGCAAGTCATTAATTCCAATAAGAGCCCCTTCGGCTGTTGCCATCATATCTTTTGCAGCCGAAACATTATTTTTAGCTGCTTTCATTACGGAAATCTTTCCTTTTAGAGAAGTTCCCACATTAAACCCGGAAGTGTCGTCAGCAACGTGTTGAATACGTTTACCGGAGGCAATTCTCAATTGAGCTTGAGTGGCTTCTTTATTCACTCTTGCCAATTGGTAGTAAGCTTTTAAGGCATCGATGTTTGTGTTAATACGAAAACCCATAATTAAATAACTCCTTTTTTTGTTAATTAATTGAAATCCGTTTCAAACGAATTTATTTTATTAATAAGAACATTTACATTTTCTTCCCAATTTCCCAGATCTTTTTGCCTAATTAAAGTGTGCGTTTTGTACCAATCCGTTTTTTCCCCCGTTCCCCAGCGCCAATCTGCTTTGCGTGAAAGAAGAACATAAGTCTTTTTACCAAGCGCCCCCGATAAATGAGCAATCGAAGTATCGATGGTTACAACAAAATCAAGATTTTCAATAATTGCAGCGGTTTGGCTAAAATTGTACAAATGTTCGGATAAATCGACAACACCCAAACGGTTCATTAATTTTCTATTTTGTTCTGCAACATTTTTTTGCTGAAGTGAATAAAATTCAAAATCAAAAGCATTGATAAATGGTTGTAATTTATCTAACGACATACTTCTATGTTCGTTATAAACCGGTTTTTTCCCTTCCCAAACCAAACCGACTTTGATTTTTTTACTGTTAAATAATTCGTTGCGATATTTTTTAATCAATTCCATATCAGCTTTTAAGTACGAAGTTTCTTTCATAAATGTACTCACATTTTCTATGCCAAAAAAATATGGCAAACTTAAAAGCGGAATATGATAATCGTATTCAATGTTTTCAGGATCGCCTAAAGTTGTACGAGGAATGGATTTATCAACCCCGGGACAATTTACAAGCAAAGAAGCAAGAGAAAAATGCACTTGCAATATTGTATTAGCCCCAAGCTCTTTAAATAATTTTACAAACCGGCAAAACTGCAAAGTATCTCCGTAACCTTGTTCATCGTAAATTAGGATTTTTTTCCCTCTAACTTCTTTCGTATTAAGTTCGGGTTTGCTAAAACTCCGAGCAAGATAATCATCTCGCTTCCTTCTCCATTCGTAATACTTAAATCCCTCGCGATAATCTTTTTTAAATAGTAAAATTATTCCTTTATTATAATTAGCCCCCACATTTTCGGGATCATCTTTTAGAATTTTGTTTAACAACTCCAAAGCTTCATTAAATTTATAAAGAAACATCAAAGAGTTTGCTTTATTTAACATTGCATTGTGAAAACCCGGATTTATTCTTAGAGCTTCATCATAAAACGAAATTGCTTTATTAAAATCGCCTTTGATTTCGTATAACAAGCCTAAATTATTTAATGACGAAGGAGAATTCGGATTTAGTTTAGATGCTATTGTTAAAAATTTTTCTGCTTCCGAATATTGTTGTAAATCCCTTAAAGCAACTCCAAGATTATTTAGTGCATCGTAATGCAGAGGATTTTTTTCCAAAAGTTTCGAATAGTAAAAAACTGCTCCATCAAAATTTTTTGTTATTTGAAAAGCATAACCAAGTTTAAATAATATTGCTTCGCTTCCGTGGAATTTTTTCAGTCCGTTTTCCAATATATTAATTGCGTTGGAAAACTCGTTTTGCGTAAAATACTCTTCTGCTTTTTTTAACACATCCTCTTCATTTATTAAATTTTCTTCTGGTGTGTTTATCTTTCTTTCTTTTGCTTTAATAATTTCTTTTTCTACTTTTTTAATCTCACTTTTCCAAGTAAAATATTCCTTTTGTCTTATAACTTTAACATCGGGATAAAAACAACTTCTTTTCTGATCAATTCCCCAACGCCAGTCACAGAATTTATTAATTAAAGCGTAAGTGTTTGCATAAACACTTGCAGCAAGATTTAGAACCGCACTATCGATTGAAAAAATTACATCTAATGCTTTAATAAAGTGTGCGAGTTCATAAAAATCTATTTTAACGAATGTTACGTTTTTATATTTCTTTACAAGATATTCCTCAATTTCCGTGGGCGTATCTTTTTGAATTATGTAAAAAGATACATCTTCCAACGAAAAAATATGTTCAATCTCATCCAAAGACATTGACCTCGGTTTTGCCGTTGGAGCTTGGGAATAAGTTTCCCAAATTAAACCGACATTTAATTTATCTTTGGGAAATGAGTTTTTCCTTTCATTTATCTTTTCCTTATCAAGTAAAAATAAATTGTCCGGCATAAAACAATATTCTTCATCGGTTAGATCAAGTACAGCCGGGATTTCGGAGAGCGAAATATAAAAATCGGCAAAACCAAACCAATTGGATGCAACATTATCAACATAAGGCGAATGCTCAAAAAGGTGAACAAGAGAACCATTACAAACTAAATTAACTGTGGTATTTTCTTTTTTCAAAAAACGTAGATACCGCGAAAAAAAGATTGCGTCGCCCAAACCTTGTTCGGTGTAAACAATTATTGTTTTTCCCGAAAGTGATTCTCCATTCCATTTTATCCCTAACGATTTAGGAACGTCGAACTCTTTAAGAGTCCATTTGAAAAGTCGGAAGCCTTCTTTATAATTTCCGGTTTTTAATAAAGCTAAACTTTTACTTTGGTATGCGGCGCTAAAATTTTTATCTAATTCTATTGCCTTATCGTAATATTCTAATGCTTTGTTAAACTTATTTTGTTCGAAAAAATTATTTCCTGCATTTAAGAAATATCCTGCTTCTTGCGAAATCGAGATTGCT
>CAYZGB010000179.1:0-3939 GCA_964477915.1 uncultured Melioribacter sp.
GAAGAATTACTTTATGCGAAAAACTTTTTGTATTTGGGAAGAGGAATTCATTTCCCCGTAGCCTTGGAAGGTGCATTAAAATTGAAGGAAATTTCTTACATACACGCCGAAGGTTATCCCGCTGCTGAAATGAAACACGGACCAATTGCACTTATTGATGAAAATATGCCTTCGGTTTTTATTGCACCAAAAGACCCGATTTACGATAAAGTAATCAATAACATTGAAGAAGTAAAAGCACGTAATGGAAAGGTTTTGGTAATTGCAGATAAAGAAGATAACAAAATAGATACTTTGGCGGATTACGTCATTAAAATTCCCCGCACACACAATATGTTAATGCCAATTTTAACGGTAATTCCGTTGCAATTACTTGCTTATCACATTGCAGTTAAAAAAGGTTTGAACGTTGATCAACCGAGAAATCTTGCGAAAAGTGTAACTGTTGAATAATGTAGAATAAAGGAGAATTTATGTCGGAAAAACTTGCTGTTGTAGCATTTGGTGGTAACGCATTATTACGCGGAGATGAAATTGGAACAATTGAACAACAAGAAAAAAACACATTCGATACTTGTTCGAATCTTTTATCATTAATTGAAAACGATTACAATTTAATTATTACTCACGGAAACGGACCTCAGGTTGGTAATATTCTTTTACGCAACGAAGCCGGATACGAAAAATATAAAATTCCCCGAATGCCTTTGGATATTTGTGTTGCCGATTCGCAAGGTGGAATTGGCTATATGATTGAACGTCAGATGTTTAATGTTTTGCATCAAAAAAATATTGATAAAAACATTGTAACAATCGTAACCGAAGTCGTTGTAGATAAAGAAGACGACGCGTTTAAAAATCCGACAAAGCCGGTTGGTGCATTTTATTTGAAGGAAGAAGCGGATTTACTTGCAAAGGCAAATGATTGGATTTTTAGAGAAGACCCGCGAAAACGCGGTTGGCGTCGAGTTGTTCCTTCGCCGAAACCGTTGGATGTTTTGAATAAGGAAGTTATTTCGCAATTAGCCCGCGAAGGAAAAATTGTAATTGCCGTCGGTGGCGGTGGTGTTCCTGTTTTTTTTGATGGAAAAGGAAATTTGCAACGCGTTGAAGCGGTAATTGATAAGGACTTGGCTTCGTCGCTTTTAGCTACACAAATTAAAGCGGACGAGTTCTACATTTTAACAGATGTTCCGAAAGTTTATATTAATTTCTCTAAGCCAAACCAAACGTCTCTTGATGAAATAACAATTTCCGAAGCGGAAAAATTTTTAGAGGAAGGACAATTTGCGGCCGGCAGTATGAAACCGAAAGTAGAAGCGGCAATTAATTTTATTCGTAACGGTGGTAAAAAAGCAATAATTACGGAGGCAAAGGAACTCGGTAAAGAAAACGCAGGAACTCGAATAATACCCGGGTAAAATTAATTGAATAGAATTTTATAACGGAATTCCCAAGTTGAGTTGTGCTGTTGCTTGAACGCCGGATTTTTCAATAAGGTTACCTTCTTCGTTGTTAAGTAAATAATTTCCGCCGCCGTTGATAAAATTATCATATTTGGTAAAATGGTAACGTGCGGTTACTTCCAGGCTTAAATAATTCTGAATGATATTAAATATCAATCCGCTTCCGGCAAAATAACCGATTACTGGTTTTTGTGGTTTGTATTCTTCAAGAATGTATTCGCCATTTGTATCCGATGAGCCAACTTTAAGTTTAATATCGGAATAAGTAACGCCGGCATCGAATAATTTAAACATTACAAAGCTGCCGAGAGGGATTCCGAAATCGAGAGCAACACCGAAGTAATTAAAATTCAATTCATATATTTCCGATTGCTTATCCTCGAACGGGAATTCTTTTTTTTCTTGGGCGAATTGGTAAAATCCTTTTAATGTTAAAAACGTGGATGAGAATTTTGCCCTAAATAAATTTATTCCTACAAAAGGTCCTTCGGCTCTTGTAAAATCTTGATTATCTATTTGTGGTAAATCGCCGATTGCAACTTTATCGCGAATGTAGGTATTTAATCCATCGGCTTGATAATATTGGTAACCGTAACCTCCGAATAATCCACTTAATCCAAGACAGCCAAATCCAAAGGTTTGAGCTTGTGAAATTTTGCTAACCGAAAATAAAACAAACAATATTAAAAATAACTTTTTCACCGAAATCCTTTTGTAACAGAAAATTGTTAATAGATTAATGTAACTAACAAAGATAATAAATTATTTGATTTTTCTGAATAGCTGGATAAGTTTATTGCGGAATAATTGCTCGATAAAAAGTTCGGTTCTTTCTTTTGCCGGTTCTATTTCTTCGTTAAATTTCTCTTTTGCCAAATTAGTAATTTCTTGAACCGATTTACTTCCGTCGCATAAAAGCCAAATGAAAGAGCCGATTTTATCCAAATCGATTTTACGCGGTTTTTTCAACTGTTTTTTGAAAAAGATTTTTTCTATTATTCCGGGATTTCTTTCGAAATACAAAATTGTAACAAGTCCTTCGTCGTTTTTTTTGTAATCGAATTCCCTTTTGGGGTAAAGCGACTCTATATTTTCAATATTTCTAAGCTGTTTCGGCATTTTTTATTCCTTTATCCAAGCCGTGTCCGTTTGGTCCGGCTTCGCTTTTACGAAGCATTATTGAGAAAAATAAACCGAAAAATCCGAGCATTGAAAAAATCCACATTCCGGCTGTGTAACCTCCGGTATAATCGTTTACCGCACCGATTAAAAAATTAAACAAAGCTAATCCTACGTTTTGAATTAACGTCATTAATCCGTATGCTGTTCCGAGGCGAGATTCGTCAATAATAATAGCAACGGATGGCCACATCACTGCTGGAATTAATGAAAACGAAATTCCCATTAATGCCATTGGGACATAAAGCGATATGTGTGTATAATTCATAATAAGATAAACTGGAATAAGTAGCAGTGACCCAAACATCATCAAAAGCGAGCGTTTGCCGATGTAATCGGAAAGTAAACCGAAAAGGGGAGTAAGTATCATTGCGAAAAGTGTTAGCATACTCGAAAGAAATCCACCGAACTCGCGAGTTGTTCCGTGGACGTCTATGAAAAATTTAACCGCAAAAGTTTGGAAGGGAAAAATTGCCGAGTAAAATGTTACACACAATGCAACAATCCACCAGAACGATTTAGGGAAACTGAAAATTTGTTTTAGATTTATTTCATCTTGTTTAGGGACAGGGCGAACACGGAAATGTTTTTCTGCATAAGAATCCATTCCCCAGTAAACCACAACGGAAACAAGTGAAACAATAGAGGCGCCCAACGCAACAAGCAAGGGCAATTGCCAATTTGTGTAAAGCGATTTTGCCCAACTTGGTGAATTTAACGCAGCGAAAGTTCCGAGGCGAGCAATTGTTAAATTAACACCGAAAGCAAAGGATAATTGCTTTCCTTTAAACCAGCGTCCGAGAACCGTAGTTACGGCAACGATTAATGATTCCGCCCCGAGACCGAAAATCAATCTTCCCGCTGCCATTAAAATTAGTTCACCACCGGAAAATGCAGTAAGTGCCGCACCGAGAAAACAAAGCAATGCAAAAATAAAGGACGAAATTCGCGTGCCGAACTTATCTATTATAATTCCGCCAATTAAAACCATAAAAATATTTGGCAGGCTGTAAATACCGTTTAACAGACCAATATCGGAATCAGAAAAATGAAGTTGTTTGGCAAGTAAATCGGCAAGCGGACTAATGCTATCGTAAACATAATAATTGCCAAACATTGCAAGACTTACGAAAATCAATATTCCCCAGCGGTAAAGTGCGGAAGGTTCGGGTTTTTCTAAAATTGTTGTTGAGTCATTCATTTTGTTTCCAATTGAAAATTCAAATCCGAATAATACGAAATATGAGTAAAAGGTTGAAAGGAAAAAAGGATAAAAGGTCAAGAGGATAAAAGG
>CAYZGB010000180.1:0-3924 GCA_964477915.1 uncultured Melioribacter sp.
GCCAGCCCACGTAGCCCGACCGCAGGGAGGGCTTGGTGGGCCAGCCGGTCGGCTTATCCGCTTGTTGGACGCACAGGTTATTCGGATTTTCGCGCGACGATATAGGTTCGTTCTTACCAGAATATAAAAACCGCGGAATTTTGGAAGTTGATCCGTTCGAAGTACTCGATAGAAACGGCGTTGGTAAGCTTGTAAAAATGGCTGTTGAAGACGGACGCAAAACAAATCCGAATCTTAAACTTGGAATTTGCGGCGAACACGGTGGCGAACCTTCTTCCGTTGAATTTTGCCACTTTACCGGATTGGATTACGTAAGCTGCTCACCATTCCGTGTACCTATTGCTCGTTTGGCCGCAGCACGTGCAGCAGTTAGCGAAAAGATGAAAAAGTAAAGATATTTTAATTGTGGCGGGGAAATTTTCCCTGCCACGATTATTGATATGATGAACAAGTTAAGACAGGAGTAAAAATGAAACTTTCCGATTTCAAATACAATTTGCCTCAAAAAGCAATAGCAAAATATCCTTTGGAAAATAGGGACGAATCGAAATTAATGGTTTTGCACCGCGATACTCAGGAAATTGAACACAAAACTTTTAAGGATATTATTCAATATATGTCCAAAGGTGATGTGCTTGTTATTAACGAATCGAAAGTTATGCAAGCACGTTTAATCGGAACAAAAGAACGTACTAATGCTAAAATTGAGGTTTTCGTACTTCGTGAACTGAATAAAAAAGATAATATTTGGGATGTAATTGTTGACCCGGCAAGAAAAGTACGTATCGGGAACAGAATTTATTTTAGCGATAAAGTCTGGTGCGAAGTTATCGATAACACAACCTCGCGCGGAAGAACCGTTCGTTTTAATTCCGAAGCGGGCGATATTTTCAAAGCGATTGAAAAAATTGGTCAAACACCTCTTCCGCCATACATTAAACGCGAACCCGAAGAAGCCGATAGGGAACGTTATCAAACGGTTTACGCAAAAAAAGATGGCTCGGTTGCTGCACCTACTGCGGGCTTGCATTTTACCAAACAATTGCTTTCCAAAATCAAGAAGAAAGGAATTAAAGTTGTTCCGGTAATTTTGCACATCGGTCTCGGTACGTTTCGTCCCGTAGAAGTTGAAGATTTAACGAAACACAGAATGGATTCCGAATATTTCGAAGTGCCGGAAGAAACCGCAAAGATAGTTACCGAAGCATTGAAAAATAAAAAGAATGTTTTTGTTGTCGGTACAAGTGCAACCCGTGCCGTTGAAAGTAGCGTAACGGCGCAAGGTTACTTAAAGCCTAATTTCGGTTGGACGGATAAATTTATTTTTCCACCTTACGATTTCAAGATTACGAAAAGACTTATTACGAATTTCCATCAACCGGAATCTACCTTGTTGATGCTTGTTTCGGCTTTTGCCGGACACGAATTTATTATGAAAGCTTACAAACAAGCACTTAAAAACAAGTACAGATTTTTAAGTTACGGCGACGCAATGTTAATTCTTTAATGAAACGAATTGCAATAATACCGGCTGGCGGAAGCGGGAAACGATTTGGCGGTGAACTTCCCAAGCAATTCCGTAAAATAAACGGAAAGGAAATTATCGAATACACCGTTGATGTTTTTCTACATTGCGATTTTGTTGATGAAATAATAATTGCGGTAAACGAAAAGTTCTTACAACATACTAACGAAATTTTTTCGGAAGCCCGGAAAACAAAACCTATTAAAATTGTAGAAGGAGGCAAGGAGCGGCAAGACTCTGTTTTTGCCGCTCTTTCTTTTATTGAAAATCCACAAGAAGATGATTTTGTAATTGTCCACGATGCCGCTCGTCCTTTCCTCAAAATAAGTACGGTGAAACAATCAATTAAAATTGCCGAAGTAAAAAGGAATGCTGTTGTTGCAATTGCTTCACGCGATTCACTTGCAAAGGTGGAGGATTATCAAATACTTGATCACGTCGAACGTTCGAAAATCTATTATTTACAAACACCGCAGATTTTTAGGTACTCGGTTTTGAAAAAGGCTATGGATAATGCTTATGCCGTAAATTTCATCGGTACGGACGAATCGACAATTGTGAAAAAATTTACCGACGAAAAAATCTTTATTGCGGAAGGAGATTTTACAAATTTCAAAATTACCACACCCGAAGATTTTGCTCTCGCAGAAAAAATTCTTTCCAACATTTAAAACAAAAAATGCCCTGAAAAATCAATAATTTACAACTCGGAACAAAATTGTATTTGTTTGGAATATCGAAAAAAACTGTCATTTCGAACGAAGCCAAAGCAGGAGGCTTCGGAGAAATCTTTTTATTAGTTAAAAGTTTGTAAAGTTAAGTATAAGATTAAAGGCAAAAAGGTCAAAAGGTTAATGAATAAGTTGCTAGTTTACTCAGTCCCAAATTGTATTTGGGACGGAAAGAATACCCGAAACTTTGTTTCGGGGAGATAGAAAAATAAATTGAAATTCGTTTCCTTTTTTATTTAAGATTTTGCTCCTACGGAGCTTTGATTTTATTGGGGGAAAAGTTACTACAAAGATTTCTTCCCTACGGAACTTTTATATTGTATAATCGAAATTACTATTTTCGTACGAAACACTGTTCCAAACGAAGAGGAAAACTCAATAGATTTTTATTTTAATTACATCTGATTATAATTAGAAAGCGGTTTCGAATAAATGAAAAATTAAATGTTATTCAGAATTTGTAATATTTCTTGATGAAATTGAGGTAAATCAATTTTTATAATTTCCCAAATTATTTTTTCATCAACACCAAAATATTCGTGAACTAGAACATTCCGTAAGCCAACAATTGTTTGCCAATCAATTGTATCGTTTTTCTTTTTCAAATCCTCACTTAAATTTTTTGTTGCTTCACCTATTATTTCCAACTGTTTTATTGAAGCAAATAAAATAATTGAGTTTTCGGTAAATTCTTCAAATGAAATTTCATTAGTATAATCTTCTATTTCTTCTATTGCTTCCAAGATATGTCGAAGCCTTACTTTATCGCTAATTCTGTTTTTCATAAATCAAAATTTTATCTTGATTAATGAATGGCAAAATATATTTTGAAATGGCATTCGTTGAAAGTAGATCTACATTTCTATTTAATAGATTTTCAAGTTCCAATTGCATTTTAATAAATTCAAGACCTATTTTCCCCGAATAGTCCAACTCAACCAAAATGTCAATATCGCTTTCTTCGGTTGCCTCGCCACGCGAAAAAGAACCCACCAAATAAGCCTTTAAAACGGGCTTATCAATAAAATAAGATTTAATTTTATCTATATATTCTTGCTGAAATGTCATAAAAGAAAACAAGATTTTATTTAAAAAATAAGAAACAAAAAAAGCCTTGAAAAATCAATAAGATTCAAGGCTTTGGATTTGTGGGCCCAGATGGACTCGAACCACCGACCCGCTGATTATGAGTCAGCTGCTCTAACCAACTGAGCTATGGGCCCAAAACATTAAGAACAAAAATTCGAGCAGTAAATATAAACAAGTAATGATTTTAATTCAAGACAAATTGCGGGATCTATTAATACCTATGATTAAAACCGCAATAATTTAGAATAAATATTGAAACTGTTACTAAACGAGAAAACATATAAAGCGAAATATGTGTTCTTTGCAAACAAGGGAAAAAATATTCTTATCTTAATTATTATGAAATAAATTTTTGAAAGAAATTTATAGGTGAACTAAAAATGAAAGCGATATTTATCTATTTATTAACGGTTAGTTTAATTTTTGCACAATCAAAAAAAATTCCCGCAGATGTGCAATCCGTACTAAACAAAGCGGGTTCGAACAGAGCGGAACTAGAAAAAGTAATTGAACATTATTCTAATAATCCCGCCGATTCGCTAAAACTAAAAGCGGCTTATTTTTTAATTGGAAATATGG
>CAYZGB010000181.1:0-3858 GCA_964477915.1 uncultured Melioribacter sp.
TATAATCTTTAATAAAAGAACCGATATCCAAATCGAAATCGTGCTTGATAAAATCGTGTTCTCTGTAATAACCGAGAAGTGTTCCGTCGGTTAGACAATAATCGATGCCGAGCGAATCAAAAATCTCTTTTGCACTGATTAGATTTTCGAGAGCATCGGTTTTGTTCAATCTTAACGGGGCTTTTCTAATTCTCTTTTTTACAAAATAATCAAATTCAAGGAAGTACAATCTGATAAAAAAATTATCCCTATTCGGTAAACCCCTTCGCTTAAAGGCTTTTTTTCGTGCAAGCATAAAATTTTTTTTGCTTAATTTTGCTTTTATACCGCCATGCGATTCCGAAACTTCGAGTTCACGGTAATAATACAAGGGCTCGTTCACCATATGAAGTCGGGTAACTTCTTCCATTTTGTAAACAAGATCTTTGTCTTCTGCGAAAAGAATTTCTTCGTCGTAACCTTCCGTTTTGTAATATACCGATTTTCGGAACGTCTTGAAATGACTGGTTGAAAGCGTCTCGAGATTTGTGTAACCGCGAGGCAAAGGCTTACAAAAACCGGGACGTTTGATATTCATTTTTTCATCACAATACCAAAAGTTGGTGTAAACAAATCCGGCAAAGTAGTGTATTCGATATTTTCTTAAAACTTTCTCAACGGCGGTTTTATCCAATTTGTCATCGGCATCGAGAATTCCTACAATATCAGTTTCGGCATCTTCAATTAGTTTTTTCAGTGTTTTGATATATCCGAGATTTTTTTCATTAAATAAAATTTTAATTTGCGGATGATTTTCATATTCGGAATAAATTTTCTTTGAATTATCAGTACTTGCGTCGTCCCTTATATATAAAAGCCAATTATTGGAAGTTTGATTAATCACGGAATCAATACATTCGCGTAAATATTTTCCGTTATTGTAATTTGCTACAAGAATTGAAATCTTTTCGCCGTTGTGATTATTAAAACTTGTCATCTTATCCTTCGCTAATTTCTCCGCTCTTTAATAATAAATATGCTTTAAAAAATTCGGGTAAACCGTTTTTGATGATTTCTGCAAAGTAGTTTTTCATTAAATAAAAATTTCGCATACTTTTGCTTGTTTTAAAAAGTAAAATAAGCCAAATGGATTTAATCACTTTATGATTTTCGAAATAGTTCGGGTTTTCTCTAAATGCTTTAAGATAAGCATCGTGCATGGATTTTTTTGCTGTCTTTCTGTCACGATTTCCACCGGTGCTTACACGTGAATTGCTATGAACAACCACAACATAACCAATGTCGTTTACTATTCCAAGTTTTGCACCCGTAGCAAAAAGCCTTCTCCAAAATGGAATAGCTTCACCCCAAGATAAATTGGTATCAAAACCATTTGAGTCAAGAAACAATTTGCGATTTACGGCATAAGGCGGTTTGCCTATATAGTGTAACGGATGTTGCATCAAATATTCAAAAGCATCGCCGGTTATTTTAGATTCTTCAAAAAATCTTTCACCGTTTTTTTCAATACAATATTTACTAAATGAAATTACATCGTAATCTTTAGTATGTAATACTATTTTGGAAAGAACATCTTTATCATAATAATAATCGTCGCTATCTAAAAATGTAATAAAATTCCCTTGTGCCATTTCAACGCCATAATTACGGGCGAACGCTTGTCCTTTGTTTTCGGATAATTGGAAATACTTTATATTATTGTTATGAATTTGTCTAATAACTTCTTCCGTATTATCTGTTGAACCGTCGTCAACAATTACAATTTCAAAATCATCGTAGGACTGATTTAGCACACTCTCAACGGCTCGATCAATCATATTTGCTCTGTTGTAGGTTGCTATAATTACTGAAATCATTAGTTATTTAATTTTATTAGAGTTCAAAAATACGAAAAGTAAGATAAATTAAGATTGTGTTTGAGATAGAAGTTGAGAAATTTTGAATATGCTTATCCAGATTAGGGAATTTTAAAATCGTGAAACATTATTTGAAGGTTAAAATATAAACTGAACACCGTACAGTTTGCTACGATGCTGAAATCTATCCCAATATTGCATCGCTTTTCGATGAACCACTATTAGGTGCGAAAGAGAAAGAACAAAAAAAATTCCCCCATCAATTCTTTCTCGAAAACGAGTCTGAATAGAATTCCGAAATGACAATTTTTTTACTTATTCTTCCTTGTAAGCAAGCTCAACTTTAATCCTAAATTCCGCACCGCTGAAGAGAGAATATTTTACATCATTGATTATGCAATTATAATCTTCACCGACAAGATCCGAAATCACTTCGGCAATTTTATCTTCGAGCTCGCCGATACTAACGGATTTTAATTTGTTTTTCAAAAGCTTATCGACATTTACATTTTTTTCGCTCATAATTTTACTCCGATTTTTATTTACACGGAATTAGACGAGAGAAATTGATTGTGGTTTTAACTCCTAATCAAATCAAGCAATTCGTCGGTTTTTTCTTTAAGTAAATTTTCGTCGCCGCGGGTTTCAACGTTCAAACGAAGCAATGGTTCGGTGTTGCTCATTCGTACGTTAAATCGCCAATTGTCGTATTCAACGCTTACGCCATCGAGGTAGCTTACTTTTCCGTCTTTGTATTTTTCTTTGATTTCTTCAAGTTTTGCTTGCGGATTTTCGAGCCGCGTATTGATTTCGCCCGAGCAGGGATAAGCGCGAATCATTTCGCCAACCATTTCGGAAAACGGCTTGTTTTCTTCGGTCATCAATTGCAAAATAAGTAGGAACGGAATCATTCCGCTATCGGAGTAGTAATTTTCGCGGAAATAATGATGAGCGGACATTTCGCCTCCGTAAACGGCATTAACTTCACGCATTTTTTGTTTTATAAACGCGTGTCCGCTTTTGGAAACAACAGTCTCGCCTCCGGCTTTTGATACAACATCAATTGTGTTCCAAACAAGTCGCGGATCGTGAACGATTTTTCCACCCGGATTTTTTTTCAGAATCGATTTTGCAAGAAGTCCCACAATGTAGTAACCTTCGATAAATCCGCCTTGTTCATCAAAGAAGAAGCAACGGTCGTAATCACCGTCCCACGCAACGCCTAAATCAGCACCGCTTTGTTTAATTGCATCGATTGTCGATTGGCGGTTTTCGGGAAGTAGCGGATTGGGAACGCCGTTCGGAAATTCCGGATCCGGCTCGTGGAAAACTTTGACCATTTCAATCGGTAAATATTTTTCAATTGTATCAAGTGCAGGACCAACGCAGCCGTTTCCGGCATTAACAACTACTTTGAACGGTTTGATTTTATCGGCATCGTAAAAGCGTGTTAGCGATTCGATAAATTCATTCATAATATCATAATTGGTTACTGTGCCTTTACGTTCGGGCGAAACGCTTAAATCGTTGTTTAAAATCATTTCTTCAATTTTATTTAATCCCGAATCGTAACCCATTGGAACTGAGCCGCGTTTTACGAATTTCAGTCCGTTGTACTCGGGCGGATTGTGGCTTGCCGTAATCATTATTCCACCATCGGCATCGAGATGCGGTGTGCCGAAATAAATCATTTCCGTTCCGCAAAGTCCTAAATTAATTACATCCGCTCCGGCATCGTTCAATCCTTTTACCAAAGCATCGGCAAGCATCGGTGAAGATTTTCTAACATCGTGTCCGATTACTACTTTTTTAGCATCGAGTAATTTTGCATAAGCAATGCCAATTTTATATGCGAGTTCTTCGTTTAATTCGGAAGGTACTTTCCCTCTAATATCGTACGCTTTGAAACCTGGAATTTTTGCCATTTTTTACCTCATAAATTTTTTAAACAGATTTTAAAATAATGAATTGATTTAAAATCCGTGCAAAATAAATTTTAGTC
>CAYZGB010000182.1:0-3827 GCA_964477915.1 uncultured Melioribacter sp.
CCGTCATTTTTCTTGCTTTTTTAACTAACTCATCATCTTGTGAAAATTCGGATAAATATATTCCCGAAATTACTTTGTTCATTGCTTGGAATCTCCCGCTTACTTTTTCAATTGCATCGGAAATTTCGCCGAGTGTTGCTCTTGCACGAGCGGCGTTTACTGCAAGTTCCAACAAATTAAGGCTTTCGTCTTTTACTGCGTTTGTAATTTTATCCAACCAGTAATTAACTTCCGCTTCGTTTCGTTCCGCTTTGATTTTCTTTAATTTTTCAATCTGTGCGTTGCGGACTTTTGTGTTATCAACTTCAAGAATTTCGATTTCCGGTTTTTCGTTTACCGTGTATTTATTCAAACCTACAATTGTCTCTTTGCCCGAATCTATCTTCGCTTGCCTTCTTGCAGCACTTTCTTCAATTCGCATTTTCGGAAGCCCCGATTCTATTGCCTTTGCCATTCCGCCGAGTTCTTCAATTTCAAGAATGTGCTTCCACGCTTTTTTCATTAATTCGTCGGTTAATTTTTCTAAGTAAAAAGAACCGGCCCAGGGATCAATTGTTTTGGTCAGGAAAGTTTCGTCTTGCAAAAATAGTTGAGTATTGCGTGCAATTCGTGCAGAAAAATCGGTAGGAAGAGCAATTGCTTCGTCCAACGAATTTGTGTGTAGCGATTGAGTATGCCCCATTGTTGCAGCCATCGCTTCAATGCAAGTGCGAATTACATTATTAAACGGATCTTGCTCGGTTAAACTCCAACCCGAAGTTTGCGAATGTGTTCGAAGAGAAAGCGACTTCGGATTTTTCGGGTTGAACATCTTCATTATTTTTGCCCAAAGCAAACGTGCAGCACGCAATTTTGCAACTTCCATAAAAAAGTTCATCCCAATTGCCCAAAAGAACGAAAGACGCGGAGCAAAAGCATCAATATCAAGTCCGGCACGTAAACCGGTTCGGACGTATTCTAAGCCGTCCGCAAGCGTGTAACCGAGTTCCAAATCCGCAGATGCACCGGCTTCTTGCATATGATAGCCGGAAATACTGATACTATTGAACTTCGGCATTTTTTGCGATGTGTATTTGAAAATATCGGCAATTATTCTCATCGAAGTTTCGGGCGGATAAATGTAAGTGTTACGCACCATATATTCTTTAAGAATATCGTTTTGAATAGTGCCGGAAAGTTTTTCGGGCGGGACGTCTTGCTCTTCGGCAGCAACAATAAAGAACGCCATAACGGGCAAAACCGCTCCGTTCATTGTCATCGAAACGGACATTTTATCGAGCGGAATTCCATCGAAGAGAATTTTCATATCTTCAACGCTATCGATTGCAACACCGGCTTTGCCAACATCTCCGACAACACGTGGATGATCGGAATCGTATCCGCGATGTGTAGCCAAATCAAACGCGACGGAAAGTCCACGCTGACCTTGTGCAAGATTTCTTCTGTAAAATGCATTACTTTCTTCCGCAGTGGAAAATCCCGCATATTGACGAATTGTCCAAGGTCGCGTTACATACATTGTCGGATAAGGTCCGCGTAAAAATGGTGGAAGTCCGGGATAATAATGCAAATGCTGTAAATTTTGCAAATAGTCAAAATTATAAAGAGGCTTTATTTCGATGTGCTCGTTTGTTTTCCAATTGAAATCGGAAGAATTTCTTCCCGTCTCTTTTTCAAAAGATTTTTCCCAATCTGCAAGTGTTGATTTTTCTTTTGTTTTGTATTCGAAATTAATTTTTGAAAAATCCGGTTTGCTCATTTTCTTTCCTCGTAAATTTCCAAAATCGATTTTAAGAAATACAAAGCGTTAATGCCTTTGTAAATAAAATCATTAATGCCACAGTTGAGAAATTTCTGGTCAAGATCCTTCGGTTTTCCGGCAAGGTAGATTAATTTATCTTTATTCTGTGACCGAACTTGTTTCAAAATATCGCAAACAAAATCGGAGTAAATTTCATCCGTTGAACAAAGAACAAAAATGCGGTTTACGGAATTGAGAATTTCCCCGACCGCTTCTTCAACGGTTTGATTTCCTTTTTCAGGATAAATCACATTAAACCCTCCGGTTTCGAAAAGTGCGCGTGAAAAATCGGCACGTGCTTTATAATCCGAAAGTTTACCGAGTGCTACAAGCTCAATATTTGGCGAACCGGCATTTTGAACTTCTTTGCGAAGTTCTTCAAATGATTTACTCAATCTCTTGAAATTCAAAATCTCTTTTTCTATTTTCAAATCGAAAGCACCTAAAATTTCATTACTGATTTTGCTTTTGCCGATTAACTCTTCTTCAATTCTATCCAATGGTTTTACGTATGCGTTAATTCCCACCGAAATTAATTTGCGTTTCGCGAAATCGCTAATTTTTTTGTTACGACTTTCAGAAATTACCGACAAAATAAATCCATCTTTTGCCGATTGTAACAGTCCGCCCCGTTTTTCAATTTCGGTAAATAATTTCCAAGCTTTATTTGCAAATTCTTCCGTAAGTTCTTCGATAAAATACGAACCACCGGCGGAATCAATCACACGATTTAAGAAGCTTTCTTCCGTTAAAATCAGTTGCGAATTTCTTGCAATTCGGCGGGAAAAATCATCCGGCTTACGAAACGCCGCATCAAAAGGGATGATATTTATCGACTGAACATTCGCAATAATTCCCGCAAATGCTTCGGCGGTTGCTCGCAACATATTTGCGTAAGGCTCTGCAATCGTCCGATAAAAGGTCGAGCTTTCGCCAAGAATATCAAGGTGGAAATTATCTTCGCTTACGCCGAATTCCGTAAGCACCTTATTCCACAATGGTTTGAAAGCACGCAGTTTTGCAATATCGACAAAGAAGAAAGGAGAAAGTGAAAAAGTAAATCGCAATCTTTTTATTATTTCATTAATGTTGTGATTTTCATTCAAAGCATTCAAATATTCAACCGCAGAAGCAAGAGCAATTGCAAGTTCCGCTACTCTATCGCCGCCGGCATTCACATAATTATTTGCTTTGATATTAATCGATGAGAAATTGCTGAAATTATTTGCAACTACTTCGTAATGCTTATTTACTTGCTCGAAAAAGATTTTTTCATTTTCCGGCAACTTTCCAAAAGCAATCGACTCGTTTACCGGATCAATCTCAATTCCACCCTTGATTTTATTGAGTGAAATGTTTTGTGAATTTAAATAATCAATAAAATTACGGGTAAAATCAAAATCTGGGAACGAAGAAAAAACATAAAACGGAAATTTTTCAAGTTCAATATTTTCAAATGCCGTTTGAAAATCTTTAAGTGAATTAAATTCTGTTGTAAAATAATCATCAAAAGTTTTATAAACGGAATTACGTTTAAGCCTAATATTAATTGAGTTTAAGCCTAATTTAATGTCGGTTAAAAGATTACGGTTTAGTTCGTGCGGTGTTTCGGCATAAAGGTTTTGAGCAATATTCCAGCCAAGCAGAATTCCACTTGCTTTATTTCCCCGCAAGTAATTTTCGAACGAAGGGAATGGGAGATTTTTTAATTTATCGATTGTGTTTTCGTAAATGTAAATCGGCTCAATTTTAATTCCTTCGTAAGTATCATAAAAAGATTCCGTGTAATCATTTTCCCAAGGAGTAACTTCGAGCCAATCATCAAACGATTGTGGCGGGAAATCCCCAATAAAATCAAGCCTTTCCGTTAGCTCACTGAAATTTTCTTTCGTCATTACTTACTCCGAATAATTCACTTAACACAAAAATAAGAATTATAAAAGGAAAAAATGATAGAAGGGAAAATTATTTTTTCTCCGACCGAAACTGTGTCCCGGTCGGAGTAAATAATAGAAACATAAACCTA
>CAYZGB010000183.1:0-3813 GCA_964477915.1 uncultured Melioribacter sp.
GGATTTCTTCTTCCAATTCCATTCCGAAATTGAGCATCTTATTTTTCAGAATCGCAATTCGTGTTTCCAAATCCGGCGGCTGAATATCGGCGGTTAATCCCCACTGGAAGCGTGAAATCAACCTTTCGTTCAAGCCTTTCAAATCTTTCGGTGCTTTATCGCTCGAAAGCACAATCTGTTTACCCGATTGATGAAGAATATTAAAAATCTGGAAAAACAAATCCTGAGTTTTTTCTTTGCCGATTAATGTTTGAATATCGTCGATAATCAAAACATCCGTTTTTTTGTATTTGTTGGCAAATTCGTTTCCGGCATCGTTACGGATTGCATCAATAAATTCGCTGGTGAAAGTATCGGCGGAAAGATAAAGTACTTTTTTCGTTGGGAAATTTTCAACTATTTTGTTCCCGATTGCTTGAACAAGGTGAGTTTTTCCAAGTCCTACATCGCCGTAAATGAAAAGGGGATTGAATGAAGTTAAACCGGGATTTTCCGCAACCGCAAGTCCCGCAGCACGTGCAAGCTGATTATTTTCGCCTTTTACGAAATTTTCGAATGTGTATTTGGGATTAAGGAATGAGATGTAATTATTTTCTTCCTCTTCTTCTTTGGTAATTGCTGATGAAATTTTCTCAACAGGCTCGCTCGGTATTTTTTCAATTCGTAATTGTGGTTTTTCCGGTTCTTCTGTTTTTTCGAGAACTGAGTAACTGATTTTAGCATCATTTCCAATTACGGAAGTAATTACTTCATTTAATAAATCTGAGTAATGCTGTTCAATCCATTCAATAAAATATTCGTTGGGAACTTCGAGTTTTAGTTCGCTACCAATCAAATCGATTGGTTTTATTGGCAAAAACCAGGTGTTGTAGCTTAAGGCTGTTACTTTTTCTTTGATTTTAGTTAGACATTGTCTCCACGTCTTTTTGGCATCGCCTTCGGAAACAGGGTTAAGTGATATTGCAAACTCTTCCATAATAAGTTATCCACATTTAAAAATTTAGAAAATGAACTGAATTAACGATTTTTATATAAAATTTCATTTTTAATTCAAAAGTTATCCACATTTTTTCAACATCAAGAGAACCACTCTAACTTATTTTAATTCAA
Source organism: uncultured Melioribacter sp. (assembly GCA_964477915.1). Lineage (GTDB taxonomy): Bacteria > Bacteroidota > Ignavibacteria > Ignavibacteriales > Melioribacteraceae > WGAL01. The sequence goes on from CAYZGB010000183.1 coordinate 1,111, forward strand.
TAAATTACGGCTTCTCTTTTATAATAAATTAACATAATCTTCTAAAAATCGTTACAAAAAGTTTAAGAACAATCTTGTGAAACGTTTCACATCCGAAAGTTATCCACAAGTTATCAACACGTTTAAGTGCCTTCCAAAGCGAAGCGAAAATAGTAGATTTTCTTTGATTCTCCAAATGTTTTTTTCAAAAAAATTGTAAGTCTTTGTAATAAAAAGAAATAAAATTTCGAAAAATTTTAATCAAGAAAAGTACTTACAAAAAGCCTAAAAAAACGGGGAAAAATTCAATTTTTTTAATAATACAATTAGTTTGGAATTGAATAAAAAAGAAAAGCGAAGAGTTTATTTTCTCTTCGCTTTTAAAATTAATTATTCCGTTTGATGATTACTATTTTGCCATTAAGCAAGCGATTGCAACAGTATTTACAATATCTTCATCACTGCAACCGCGACTTAAATCGAAAAGCGGTTTTTTCAATCCTTGAACAATTGGCCCAATTGCTTCGGCGCCACCAAGACGTTGTGCAATTTTGTATCCGATATTTCCGGCGTTTAAGTCGGGGAAAATAAGAACATTTGCCCTTCCGGCAACTTCGCTACCGGGTGCTTTTCTTTGTCCAACCGAGTCTACAATTGCCGCATCGAATTGCAATTCGCCGTCAATATGTAAATCTGGGCGTTTTTGTTGTGCGAGTTTTGTTGCTTCAATTACTTTATCAATAAGTTCGTGCTTTGCACTACCTTTTGTAGAAAACGAAAGCATCGCAACATAAGGTTCTTCGCCGGTTAAAATTTTGTGATTTTCAGCAGTGGTAATTGCAATATCGGCAAGTTGTTCCGCTGTGGGATTAGGCACAACAGCCGAGTCGGCAAAACTGAAATTACGATCCGGAAAAACCATTAAGAAGAAGCTCGACACAATAGAAACATCTTCCCGCATTCCAACTACTTGAAAAGCTGCGCGCAAAACATCGCCCGTCGAAGCCGTTGAACCTGCAACCGAAGCATCGGCGTAACCTTCGCGAACAAGCATTGCTCCGAAATACAAATCGCGTTTCATTGTTTCTTTCGCTTGCTCGTAAGTAATTCCTTTGTGTTTACGTAGATTGAAAAAGAAATTAACGAAATCACTGAACTTATCCGATTTTTCAGGCTCGATAATTCTAACTCCCGATAAATTTACGCCCAATTCTTTTGCTCTCTGTTCAATTTTATCTTCATTCCCGATTGTTATTACATTTGCAATTTGCTCACTTATAATTTTTTCAGCGGCAATTAAAACTCTGTTGTCGTGGCTTTCGGGAAGGACAACCGTTTTTTTCCGTTCTTTTGCTTTTGTTCTAATTTCTTTGAGAAGTTTTATTTCGGACATTTTTACCTCACGCGTAATTTTTTATTGTTAATCGAAATTAAATTTATTTGAAAATAAAAAACAAGTAAAAAAGATATGTGAGTTGGATTTATTTTTTTTGTCTTGTCCTTGCTGCTTTGTCCGAAGTCAATTCGAAGTATTATCGTTGCGAAGCCCCGATAACCAATCGGGTCCGTGGCAATCTCCAAAATAAATGGAACGTTGATTTAATCTTATTTCTTATGAATAACTATTATGAACCGATTAATAGAACACGGATAACTCTGACGTCGATGCATCAAAGTGTCGGGAAATTTTCAAGGATTTTATACTAACCTAATAAATTCCTTAATTAATTTTTCCAATTTAGGTTTTGTTTTTTCGGCTGTATCTATTACTTCCTGATGAGAAAGTTTTTCAGATGAAATACCGGCAGCGTAGTTTGTAATAAGGGAAAATGCTGCGGTTTGCATTCCTAATGAGGCTGCAAATAATGCTTCGTGTGCTGTTGACATTCCTACAGCTGCAACACCGAATTTTTTAACCATTTGAATTTCTGCACGAGTTTCGTATGTTGGACCTTTATTATACCAGTAAACTCCTTCTTTCAAATGAACATTTGCCAAAACCGAAGCCTCAATTAATTTACTTGATAATTCTTTCGAAGGAAAATTAGTGATAAATCTTGCCCTTTGCTCGAAATCTGATATTCCAAGAGTTTGGGATAGTTCCTTTTTTATATTCAACATATTAAACGTTGTAATAAGCATAATATCGCCGGGTGCAAGATTATCGGCAACACCGCCGGCAGCGTTCGTTAAAAGTATTTTTTTTGCTCCAAGCGAATCCGCAATAAGTACTGGTAAAAGTGATTGTTCCAGCGAGTAGCCTTCGTAAAAATGTATTCTTCCTTGAAAAACAATGAATCTTTTTTTTTCGTATTCGCAAAAATGAATAAAGCCTTTATGTCCTTCAACAGTAGATTTTGGATAATCGTGGAGTGTGGAAGTTTCAATAGATTTAATTTTACTTACGGAATCAGCAAAATCTCCAAGTCCGCTACCGAGTACAAGTGCCAAATCCGATTCAAAAGGAGCAAGAGATTTAATTTGTTTTAATAGTTTAGAATATTTCGGGCGTAAATTTTTCATACTTTATTACAATTCATTTATTGATTTTCTATTACAAAAATAATGAATATATAATGAAAAATTAGACTGTTATAAATTCAAAAAATAAATGAGAGAGAAAGTTGAAGAAATAAAATCCTTCAAGTAGCTAATTGTGTAAGAAAAATTTTTGCAAAAAAATAAAAATAATTTTATATTTCTAAATGTGTTTTTTAAAGATTT
>CAYZGB010000184.1:0-3796 GCA_964477915.1 uncultured Melioribacter sp.
CGATATTTCGAATCTTCAAAACAAGTTTCGGTTCTTAAATACAAAGATGAAGTTCTCGGAATTTCGATTTGCGAAGATATTTGGAACGACGACGATTATTGGAAACGGCGCCGTTACGAAACCGATCCGGTCGAAGAACTAATCAAACAAGGTGCAACACTTCTTGTAAATATTTCCGCAAGTCCTTATGCTTACGGAAGAAGACAAGAACGATACGATATGTTATCGACGCTAACAAAAACAAACAACATTCCGCTTGCTTATGTTTGCACGGTTGGTGCTCAAACGGATTTGATCTTCGACGGTGCAAGTATGTGTTTTAATGAAAAGGGCGAATTGATTCAACTCGGAAAAACTTACGCGGAAGATTTTATTGTTTACGAAACAACGAAGAATTACGAACCGATTCTCGATTTCGAAAAATCTTTTGAGGAAGAAGTTTTTTCGGCAATCAGTTTTGGATTGCGTGAATATCTTTGGAAAACCGGATTTGAGAAAGTAATTCTCGGATTAAGTGGCGGTATTGATTCTGCGGTTGTTGCGACAATTGCCGCTGAAGCAATCGGGGCGGAAAATGTAACGGCAGTTATGCTACCTTCGAAAATTTCGAGCAAAGGCAGTGTTGAAGACGCCGAGAAATTAATCAAAAATCTCGGGATAAATTCTCACCTTGTGCCAATTAGCAAAACTGTTGAAGCAATAGAAAATACACTTTCACCTTTATTCGATGGAACGCAAACCGGAATTGCGGAAGAAAATATTCAAGCAAGAGCACGCGGATTAATCTTAATGGCAATTGCAAATAAATTTAATTATTTGTTACTCGCCACCGGAAATAAATCCGAACTTGCGGTTGGTTACGCTACGCTTTACGGCGATATGAACGGAGCGTTGGAAGTAATTGGCGATGTTTACAAAACGCAAGTTTACAAATTGGCTGAATTTATTAATCGCAACGGCGAAGTAATTCCACGTGAAATTATTACCAAGCCGCCTTCTGCCGAATTACGTCCCGGACAAAAAGACCAGGATACACTTCCGCCTTACGATTTGCTGGATGAAATTTTACACAAGTATTTGGAAGAATACAAAGAAGCCGAAGAAATTATTGAAGAAATCGGCAAAGAAGAAGTTGTTAGAAAAGTTTTGCGAATGGTTGATTTGAACGAATACAAGCGATTTCAATCCGCACCGGTTTTAAGAGTTTCGACCAAAGCTTTCGGTTACGGAAGAAGATTTCCGATTGTTCAAGGTTGGAGAAAATAAATAAAGAAAGGATAAAAGATGACGAAAAAACTCACGCTGATTTTATTGTTTTTGTTTTCTGTTAGTGTAAATGCTCAACTTTTCGGCGTAAAAGAAGAAATTGTAAAATTAAAAACTTACAGCTCATTCGATAAAGTTCAACAAGGCAATCAATTTAAAATTGCTCTAAAAATTGACATTGCTCAAAAGTGGCATATCAATTCAAATAAACCGAAAGAGGATTTTTTAATTAAATCGGAACTTACTTTTCCGGGCGATTCCACATTTCAAGTTATTACAGTTAAATATCCCGAAGGAAAAGAACTTAAATTCGATTTTTCCGAAACGCCGCTTTCGGTTTACGAAGGTACCGAATTTATTGGTGCGGTACTTCAAGCACCTAAAAATATTAAGCTTGGTAAATATAAAATTCCGATTGAGTTTACTTATCAAGCTTGTAACAATGCAACTTGCCTTGCTCCGGTTACGTTAAAAGATACCGTAACAATTGAAATTGTTGATAACAAAACCCCCGTGCTTGAAAAGAACGCGGAAATTTTTTCGAAACTCGATTTACAATATTCCCAACCCGAAGTTAAACAACAAGACGAAAAATCTTCGTTGCAACGAACACTCGAATCGAGTGGATTATTGTTAAGCTTGCTTATTGTTTTTATCGGCGGACTTGCACTTAATCTTACACCGTGTGTTTATCCGCTTATTCCGATCACCATTGGATATTTCGGAAGCCAAAGCGAAGGTAACACAAAGCGTCTTGCAATGCTTGGTGTTGTTTACGTTTTGGGAATGGCATTGACTTACTCGGTAGTTGGTGTAGTAACTGCAATGAGCGGTGCGGTTTTCGGCACTTTGATGCAGCAACCTATTGTTATTCTTATTGTTGCTGCCGTGCTAGTTGGACTTGCATTAAGTATGTTCGACGTTTACGAATTTAAACTTCCCAATTCTTGGGTAATGAAAGCGGGTAACGCCAAAGCCGGTGTTTTTGGTGCTTTTATGATGGGACTAACGATGGGAATTGTTGCGGCACCGTGCATTGGACCTTTTGTTTTAGGACTTGTAACTTACGTTGCTGCCAAAGGCGATGTGCTTTACGGATTTTTGATGTTCTTCTTTATGGCAATTGGTTTGGGAACGCCGTATCTATTTCTTGCAATCTTTTCGGGTAAAATCAAAAGCCTTCCACGTGCCGGAATGTGGATGAAAGGTGTTGAACGAATTTTCGGATTTATTTTAATAGGAATGGCACTTTATTTTATTTTGCCTTTGCTTCCCAAATCATTTTCCGGTTACGTTTTGCCTATTTACGCAATTCTAATTTCGCTTTATTTGTTATTTGTAGATAAATTGGCAAACGAAATTAAAGGTTACAAAATTTTCAAAATTACATTTGCAATAATTGTGTTGCTTCTTTCGGTTTGGATTTTAATTCCCTCAGAAAAACACGAAGCCGATTGGAAAAAATTCACAGAAACTACTTACCAAACGGCTCTAAATAATCACAAAAAAATAGTTATTGATTTTTACGCCGATTGGTGTATTCCGTGTAAAGAGCTTGATAATATTACGTTTTCCGACGAAAAAGTTGTTGAAAGGTTAAAAGATTTTGAAGCGTTAAAAGTTGATATGACAAAATCAGGCTCGGAGAAAACCGACGCACTGAGAAAACGATTTAACATAATCGGAATGCCGACAATTATTTTTATTAATTCGGAAGGGAAGGAAATTGAACGGAAAACCGGTTTTGTTCCGCCCGAAGAATTTGTGAAAATATTGAATAAAATCAATTAATAGATTGAAAGATAAGTTTATCTTATTTATTTTTAACAATTGTTTTTTTTATAATTAACATATGTTTAACAAGCTGATGAGATATTAAAAATGTCTGAGGAAGTAAACGGAAAAAAGATTGAAGAAGTCAGTGAAGTTACCGTGATGTTTGCCGGCGATTCCGGCGACGGTATGCAGCTGACCGGTAGTCAGTTTAGTAACACTACCGCATTGGTTGGAAACGACCTAAACACACTTCCGGATTATCCGGCTGAAATTCGCGCCCCTGCCGGAACTATTTACGGGGTTAGTGGTTTTCAGCTTCATTTTAGTTCGAAAGATATTCACACCCCGGGGGATTCACCCGATGTACTTGTTGCAATGAACCCTGCCGCATTAAAGAAAAATTTACCGAACCTTAAACGCGGTGCAATTATTATTGCTAATACTGATGCTTTTGATAATAAGGGTCTAAAATTAGCACATTGCGAAGGTAACCCACTTGAAAATGATAAATTAAAGGATTTCCATGTATTTAAAGTTCCGATAACAACTTTAACGCAGAACGCACTAAAAGATACGGGACTTAGTATCAAAGATATTCAAAGAAGTAAAAACTTCTTTGCACTCGGTTTGATGTATTGGATGTTTAATCGTCCGCTCGAACCTACTTTGGATTGGATTAAACAAAAATTTGCTAAAAAGCCCGAAATTATTGATGCAAATACTAAAGCACTTAAAGCAGGTTATCATTACGGCG
>CAYZGB010000185.1:0-3777 GCA_964477915.1 uncultured Melioribacter sp.
AAGCATATTGAAACATCGAAACGAAAAGCATCATAAAAATACCGAGTTTGTAATTTGCCGAATAAATTCCGACTGCTTCCTTGCCTTGCAAAGCCAATAAAATAGGTCTATCCGCAACTTGAACCAACATTGCAGCCATACTCGCCGGTAAATAAGGCAAACCGAACTTCAACAATTTTTTTAGAAAATCGAAATTAATTTTGAAATTGTAATAACGGAAAATTTCCGGCATTACGGCAATCAACGAAAATAACGACGCAATAAGATTTGCAACGAAAATTCCTTTAATTCCCATTCCGTAATAACTGATAAATAAAATATTAAGCACAAGATTAATTGAAATGTTTGCCGTTTTAATTGAGGCAAATCGAACGGTTTTTCTTTCGAGACGCAAATTGGCAAAAGGAATAACGGCAAGTGCATCGAAGAATAAAATTAGAAGAACGTAAGGAAAAATATCTTCGTATCCGCCCGAAAGTTTTGTTAATTCAATCAACGGATTTTTAAATAAATATAAAACTGCGGTAAGAAAAATCGAGGTAATTAAAACCGAAGAATAAGCGGTTGAAAAAATTGTTTTCTTTGAACCTTTTTCGAATGCGGAATATTTCATAAAAGCAACGTCCGTTCCGTAAAGGTAAACGATGTTCATAAATGCAAGGTAAGCGTATATGTTTGAATAAATTCCGAGTGCGTCAGGCTCAATTACATTTGTGTAATACGGAACGAGAAGAAATCCAAGGAAACGACCTACAATTGTGCTTAATCCGTAAACCGCAGTATCTTTTGTCAGTTCTTTTATTTTGGCAAGCATTATCCGGCTTCGTGTGATTTCACAACATCCAAATAAATTTTGGGCGGACGAACGGGACGTTTTGTTTTAGAGCTAATAAATAAATGACGAGTAAATCCTTCTGCAAGTATTGTATCTTCGCCTTCGCGTCTAATCAAATAGTTAATGTGAACGACCGGTAATTGTTCGTTATCAACAAATGTTTCAATTTCAATTACATCGTCGTAGTAAATTGGTTTTTTGTATTTAACGTTTGCTTCAATTACCGGAAGCATATAGCCCGCTTCTTCAAGTTCTTTGTAAGCTAAACCTTTCTCACGTAAAAGTTCGGTTCGTGCAACTTCAAGATATTCAAAATATTTTCCGTTGTAAACAAATCCCATTTGGTCAGTATCCGCGTAGCGAACGCGAATTTTAGCTTTGTAATTGCTCATAATTATTCTTCGTAAACTCCCATCTTCGCAAATTTTTCGAGACGCTTTGCAACTAATTTATCCGGCGAAAGTTTAAGCAATGGTTTTAATTCCTTTAATAAATAAGTCTTTAACGTTTCCGCCATTTGTTTGTAATCTTTGTGTGCACCGCCGAGCGGTTCGGGAACAATCACATCGATTATTCCGAATTGGATTAAATCTTCCGCTGTTAATTTAAGTGCTTCGGCTGCTTGCTCTTTGTAATCCCAACTACGCCAAAGGATACTCGAACAAGATTCGGGACTGATGACCGAATACCAAGTATTTTCGAGCATTAGAATTCTATCGCCAACACCAATTCCCAAAGCACCGCCGCTTGCACCTTCGCCAATAATTACAACAATTATCGGCACACGAAGTCGCGACATTTCGAAAAGATTACGTGCAATTGCTTCGGCTTGTCCGTGTTCTTCGGCTTCCAATCCAGGGAAGGCTCCTGGCGTATCGATTAAAGTTACTACAGGAACGTTAAATTTTTCCGCAAGCTTCATCAAACGCAATGCTTTTCGGTAACCTTCGGGATTGGGCATTCCGAAGTTACGATAAATATTGGACTTCGTATCTCTCCCTTTTTGATGTCCGATAATCATTACCTTTTGTCCATCGATTTTAGCAAAGCCTCCAATTATCGCTTTATCGTCGCCGTAATTTCTATCGCCGTGAAGTTCAATAAAATCTTCAGTCATCAAATAAATATAATCAAGTGTGTAAGGGCGTTCGGGATGCCGTGCAAGTTGAACACGTTGCCAGCGAGTTAATTTTTTGTAAATGGATTTTTTCATTTCTTCTACTTTCTTTTCGAGGCTCTCAACTTCCTTGCGAATATCAAGGTTATCCTGATATTTACGCATCTCCTCGATTTTCTTTTCCAATTCAATTATCGGCTTTTCAAATTCGAGTATTGTGTTTACTGCCATTATTTATTCTCCGTTAAAAATTTTCAAAATTGTTTTTCCCAAAATATCCAAATCGAGCCAAATGCTGTAATTTTTCGAATAGTATAAATTCATCTTTTCAATTTCGTCAAAATTATTTTCATCCGTTTCTTCAATATACCACATTCCCGTAACTCCGGGTTTTTCTTTCAGTTTTTTCGATTGAACGAAAAATTCTGGTAAACCGACAAGAGTTTTGTTACCGGTAAGAACACTCGGTATTTGAGAAACGAGTTTTCTTAAATCGGAATTTTTCGAAGCAAATAAAATAACAAACGGATAAACAAAGAACAAAATAATTAGTGAGAGTGAAATATCCAACAAACGTTTTGCAAAACGGCGTGCCGGCGATGCAAGATTGTAATCCAAATGAAGTAGAGAAATATCATCAAGAATTGTAACTGCGGATTTACCAATAATGTAATCGAGTTCGTCGCCTGTGATAAGAAAATCGACATTTGCAAATTTTACTTTCGAGATTGTATCAAAAATTTTTGAAAAGGGATGAGATGAAGTAAAAATTACTTTTTCGATTTTACGATTTTCAATTAACTTGTTAATATTTTCGAGCGAACCAAGGACCTCGTAACCACCAATATTTTTGCCTATTTCGGCAACTGAATTCGAAACTAATCCGGTAATTTCATCGCGTGAATGAACGGAATTTTTTAATTTGTTCGCCAACGCAATTGCTTTTTGATCAGTTCCGACAATTACAGTCTTTTTGCGTGAGTAAATATTTTCAATTCCAACCTTAAAAAATAATTTTAAGATAATTCTGTAACCGGTTAATAAAATAAAAGCGAAAGCGTAAGTAATTAAAACAACGGCACGGCTAAACGCATATTGTTTGAAAAAGAAAGTCGAAGCGGAGATAAACATCATCCCTAAAAATAAGGCAAGAATTTTTCTACTTACACTTAACGAATTTCGTTTGTAAACACCCGTTAAAAAACTTACAACCGATTGAAAAAAAGCAGGCAATAAATAAATTTGCGGAACATATTCACGCGGGAAATGAAATCCAGTTTTAATGTTGCCGTAAATTTTTTCGGAAATGAAAATAAAAAATGCAAACAAAATAAAATCGGTTATTGCAGGTAAAATTGCCAACTTGAATTTATTGGCGAACGCAAACCATTCCCTAACTACAATTGCAAATTTCAAAAGCATTTTCATCAGCCAAGATGAAGAGAAATGTTTTTCAACAAAGAGCGTCATTGCATTGTAAAATAAGCGTGTTTCGTCAATCGAACTTCGCTTTGTGCTTTCGCCTTTGTAGTGAATTATTTCCGTTGCCGGATGATAGAAAACTTTCCAGCCTTTTTCCTTAACCCGATAACACAAATCCAAATCTTCGCCATACATAAAAAAATCGGGGTCAAAACCGCCTACTTCGTCAAGTACTTTTTTGCGAAGAAACATAAACGAACCGGATACCGCATCAACTTCGTATGTTTTGTTTTCGTCGAGGTAAGTTAAATTGTATTTTGCAAAAATTTTTGAATGCGGAAAAAGTTTGCTTAATCCGATTATCTTTGTGAACGAAACCCAAGGACGCGGAAAACTACGGCGG
>CAYZGB010000186.1:0-3777 GCA_964477915.1 uncultured Melioribacter sp.
TGTCATCACCCGCATATAACACAAGGTTTTGAAGTTTACAAAGGAAAACTAATTGCTCATTCACTTGGGAATTTTGTTTTCGATATGGGTTATCCCGAAACTTTTCCTTCGGTAATATTAAAAAGCTTTTGTGACGGTAGTAAATTTAATAAGTACGAGATAATTCCCATTTACATAAATGATTATGTTCCACAACGTGCCGAAGGTGAACTCGGATTGTATTGGCTCAATTCACTTGCGGATAAATCCCGTAAACTAAACGCTTATGTTTCCGTTAATAACGACTCCGTAAAAGCAGAGATAATTACCGATACATCAAGAATTGAGTTTCACAATACCGATAAAGAAATTCCAATAGTTTTCTTTCTAAATGAAGGTTCATATTATTCAAAACCGGTGAAACTAGAAAAAAACGGAAGTATTTCACAAATTTTTGATTTGGGTGGAATAACGGATTTTCAATACAGACTCGGACGTGAATTAGTCTGGTTCGGTAATATGGAAGACGAAGGTGCCGATGCTTGGCAATTTAATCATCCCGATGAATTTTTCGATTACGATAATTACTACGAGGGTGAACGTTCTATTTGTCAAAGACGTCCTTCGGGCAGACTTCCTCTCAATACTTATCTTCGATATCGTTTGAAAATTTATCATCCCGAAAGAAAATTCACATTACATTCTTTCATTAAAACTCAAAATGCTAAAAACTCCGGCGTCCAGATTTTAATTTACGATTCACGAAATTCGGATTATAATCTAGGAGTTTTTCAATTGGATAATGAAATTAGCGGGACAAACGATTGGGCGGAATTTTTCGGTGATTTCGAAATTCCTGAAAACGGAAGGTATTATAATATAAGATTACGAAGCGAATCACCTTCTAACGGCACCGGTAAATCTTGGTTCGATAATACCGGAGTAATAGAATGGGAAGATTGGCAAACATTTAACGAATCAACAGAAATTGCTTTCCCAAATGATTACTATTGGATTCAAATTCGTACAGATGAACAACTTACTTCGAGTATTTTAAATTACGTTGAAACCAAATTAACAGAAAGCCCTTCAGCAATAGAAGAAACTGACGAAAAGGGAAAACCGCTTTTACCTGTATTATACCAAAATTATCCCAACCCGTTTAATCCGATAACTACTATTGAATATTTGATACCAAAAGTAAAAACGCAAAATTTTGAATTAGGACAATATGTGAAATTGAAAATTTACGATGTTTTAGGAAGAGAACTTATGACTTTGGTTAATCAAAATCAAAAATCCGGAAATTATAAAATACATTTCGATGCTTCACAATTACCAAGTGGTGTATATTTTTATCGATTAACAATTGGTAAAATCGCAATCACTAAAAAAATGGTATTGCTGAAATAATTTTATGAATTCATTCATTGTAATATTAATTTTAATTCTTGGTTTCATTTTGTATGGAATTTGGGAATTTGTTTCCCATAAATCAAATATTAAATCTATTCCTATTAGAATACACGTAAATGGGACAAGAGGTAAATCGAGTGTAACAAGACTGATTGGTGGGGGTTTACGTGAGAGTGGAATAAATACAATAACAAAAGTTACCGGAACTTACCCACGTTTAATTTTGGAAAACGGCGAAGAATTGGAAATTTACAGAAAAGGCACAGCAAACATTATAGAGCAATTAAATATTGTAAAATATGCAAGAAAGAGAAAAGCCGACGCCCTAATAATAGAGTGCATGGCGGTTCAACCTGCATTGCAGTGGATTACAGAGCATCAAATGATAAATGCAACAATTCCGGTTATTACCAACGTTAGGCTCGATCACGTTGATGTAATGGGCTATACACTTGACGATATTGCAAAATCCCTTGCGAATACAATTCCTAAAAACAAAACAGTTTTTACCAGCGATGAAAAATCCGCACAGCTCTTAAAAAAATATGCCGATAAATTAGGCTCAAATGTAATTTCCGCCGAAATTTCATCTGTTTCGGATGAAGAGATGAACGGATTTTCTTATTTAGAACATAAAGAAAATGTTGCTCTTGCGCTCGAAGTTTGCAAAGCGGTTGGAGTTGAAAAAAAAATCGCATTGAAAGGAATGTATAAAACAATACCTGATGAAGGAGCGTTACGTTATTTTGTCGTTAAAGAAAATGGTAAAAGAATAACAATTTATAATGCTTTTGCTGCAAACGATCCGGAATCTTCAATGATGATTTGGAATATGATTTATCCGAAAATAGGAAAAGAAGAAGAAAAAATAATTTTGCTTAATACACGAGGCGATAGGCTTGACCGTGCCAAACAACTTGCCGAGATGATTGCGAAAAATTTAAAAGAAAAAACAAATAGATTAATTTTGGTTGGTGATTTTCTTGAACCGGTAGCAAGAATTGCCGAAAACAACGGTTTTTCAAAAAACAAAATTCAAATCATAAATAAAAAAATGCCGGCTGAAATTTATACCATAATCGTTAATATGATAAAAAATGATGCTGTAATTGTTGCAATAGGTAATATGGGAGGAGTTGGAGCCCCTTTAATTGATTATTTTAAGGAGAAAAGTATTAATGATTGAACTATCAATTACTTTTGGTTTGGTTTTTAGTTTACTGTCGTACGAAATTTTTGGACTTGCTGCCGGAGGTATTGTAGTTCCGGGTTATATCGCATTACAACTTACATCGATTGACAAAATGCTCGGTACTCTAATAATTGCAGGTTTAACATTTTTGATAATAAAATTATTACAACACATAATGTTTCTTTACGGAAGAAGGCAAATGGTTTTAAGTTTACTTATCGGGGCATTACTTGCAATTGCATCTCGAAATTTTTTTTCAGTGGATTTAACCGCTTCTGCATTGAAACTCGAAGCTGTTGGGTGGGTAATTCCCGGATTAATGGCAAATTGGTTTGCCAAACAAGGTTTTTTTAAAACCATCAGTGTATTAACTATAACTGCGGTTCTCGTTCGTATGATTGTTATTTTAATAAATAATGGTAATTTGATAAACTATTGAAAACATTATGAATATTTCTGCAAAATCAAATATCGTTTTGGGAATTCTTTTTATTACATCGATAGTTTCTCTATATTTAATAGAAAACTTCAAAGTACACGAAAAAGACAAATGGTATAATTCGAAAATTAAAGCGTCCAAAATTTCCCTGAAAGCACAACAATATCTGAAAAATTACAGATTAAAAAAAAGCGTGTTCATCGACCCTATCAATGACCCTAACGAAACGGCAATAATTGGTGAAGATATTACACCGATTACAACCGATCGAGGGTATATAGATGCAAAGCTCACTTCTACCAATCCGAATTTTGCTGCTGTTTTTGTTGAAATGTTTAAGAATGTAGGCGTAAAAAAAGGCGATTATGTTGCTGTTGCCGTAACCGGTTCGTTCCCTGCACTGAATATTTCTCTTTATGCGGCAATGAAAGTTCTTAAACTAAAACCGATAATAATTACATCAGTCGGCTCTTCGAATTGGGGGGCAAATCTTCCCGATTTTACTTGGCTTGATATGGAACGTGTTTTATATGATGCAAAAATATTTAATTTTAAGTCAGTGGCAGCATCAATAGGTGGCGGACTTGATAAAGGGCGAGGCTTAAGTCCTTTGGGAAGAAAATTGATTTTACAAGCAATAAAACGTAACGGTGTGAAATTAATTAACGAAAAAATACTTTCTCGAAGTATTGAAAAACGAATGAAAATCTACAAACAAAAATCCCACGGTAAATTAGCGGTTTACGTAAAC
>CAYZGB010000187.1:0-3760 GCA_964477915.1 uncultured Melioribacter sp.
ATCGGCTTCGTTCGAAATGACAGTTTAGAGAAACCTTTTAACCTTTTGTCCTTTTAGCCTCTTCCCCTTTTTTACTTTTAAACCTATCAATCACAATTCAAAAATTTCTTATTTTAATAGGACTAAATTTGTCCGATTATGTGATTTTATGAAATTATCTAAAAATGTTGAATACGGAATTATTGCATTGACTTACCTTGCCGAAAATAAGAGCGATTCGGTGAGCGTTAAGAAAATTGCAAACGAAACGGAAATACCGGAAGCGTTGCTTGCAAAGATTTTTCAAAATTTTGTGCGTACTGGAATTTTAAATTCCTTTCAAGGGAAAAAAGGTGGTTACAAACTTTCGCTAAAGCCTAATAAAATTACGCTTGCGGATATTATGCAATCGCTTTCCGAAGAAATTTCAATAGCCGGAGCGGTTTCGAACGATTTAATTTCAGCGAGTATGCAAAAAGTTCAATCGCGTGTTGAAAAAGTTTTTTACCAAACGAAATTATCCGATTTAATAAAAAATTATAAGGAGAATATTATGAAATACCTTGATGAAATTTTGCAAAACAAAGTTCAGTTCTTCAAATTTATGTCCAAAAGTTTTCCCGTAAAATACAAATCAAATATTTTCTTGCGGGATGTTCAATTCGCAATTAAAAAATATTTCGAACCGCGTAAAATTAAACTTTCCTACACCGAGACTGAAAATATGGCAATCGAGTTGATGAGACACCTTGTAGAAAAAGGAGAGGCAGAGCAACTTACTAATAAATCGTGGGAATTTTTGTTGAAGATTGACGAATAAAATCGGGCGTAAAATGAAAAGATTAATTTTTATACTTTTTCTTGTCCCTTTTCTCTCTGCATTCCCACAGAAGAAAAACCTCACATTACAACAGGGATTATTCTTCGGCACACCGAGATTAACAAAACAAATTCCCCAATTTGTAAAATGGAATGAATCTGGTGCAGTGCTTGTTGAAGGAAGAAAATATTACCTTGCGGACAATCAATTCGGTGTAAACGATTATTTCGATTACGGCGAATTAACATCGGAATTGCCGAGTGAATATAAATCCGCACAAATTGCAACGACGGGAAAAGACTTGTTTCATTACGTTTTGAAAATTCGAGGCGATTTGTATTATTTTTCCGCAGAGGATAATATTTACAAACGTCTTACTGCATTAAAAGGGGAAGAACACAATCCTGAGTTTTCGCCCGATTACTCTAAAGTTGCGTTTACGAATAATCACAATCTTTACGTTGTGGATGTCGCTTCCGGCTTGTTGCAACAGGTAACATCGGACGGAAGCGAAACAATTAAAAACGGTTACGCTTCGTGGGTTTACTACGAGGAAATACTCGGAAGAAGTTCACATTACCGTTCTTTCTATTGGTCGAACGACTCGAAAAAAATTGCATTCTTACGATTTGATGATTCTTCCGTTCCGAAATTTCCTTTGTTTAATGCGGAAGGTGTTCACGGAAAACTTGAATGGGAATATTACCCAAAAGCCGGCGACCCGGATCCGAAAGTTTGGCTTGAAGTTGCAGATGTAGAAACAGGAAGTATTTCGGTTATTGACTCTTCGCTCAATAGCGAAAAATATATCGCGTGGATTTTCTGGACGCCCAATAATAATTTGTTTTACGAAACTATTAATCGCGAACAAGATTCGTTACGCTTTTATATTTACGATTTCAAAAAAGGCGAAAAGAAAATTGTTTACACCGAGCATCAATCTTCTTGGGTTGAATTTATTGAAGATGTGCGATTTACAAAAAACGGATTTTATTTTATATCGAATTATGAAGGCATCGGTAAAGTTTATTATTACAATTACGACGGGGAAAGAATTTCAAAGTTCGGGAACAAGAAAATTAATCTAACTAAAATTAAGAGAGTTACAGATGACGGAACCCTTTTCTGCGAAGGCTTTCCGCTTGGTAGTGTAAACAATTACCTTTACAAAATTGACGGAAACAAAATCGAAAAAATTACAAAGCGGGAAGGCTACCATTCTACGCACGTTTCTCCAAACGGAAATTTTGTTCTCGATTATTTTTCGAATCTCGAAACACCGCAAAAGCTTATTGCAATTGATTTAACGAGCGGAAAAGATTCGGTTTTGTTCGATTCTAAAACTGAAGCGTTCGATAATTATTATCACGATGCCAAATTATTTTATTACCAAACACGGGATGGGCTAAAACTTCCGGCAATAAAATTTTTGCCACCCGATTTTGACAAAACAAAAAAATATCCGGTTTTGTTTTCAATTTACGGCGGACCAGGATACGCACTTGTAAAAAACAGATTCCCGTTTTGGCTTAAACCCTTTTATTATGCACAGCAAGGAATGATTGTAATTATTGCGGATAATCGTGCAGCGGGGCATTATGGGAAAAAGGTGATTTCTCAAATTCACCGCAAGCTTGGTAAATATGATGTTGATGATTTTATCGATCTTGCGGAACATTTGAAAAAAGAGCCTTACGTCGATTCAACAAGGATTGGAATTACTGGTGGAAGCTACGGTGGTTACGTAACTTTGCTTGCACTTACTCGTGGTAGCAATACTTTTACTCACGGACTTGCGGAATTTGCCGTAACCGATTGGCATCTTTACGATAACGTTTACACGGAGCGATATATGGATAAGCCGTCCGAAAATCCCGATGGTTACGAATATGGCTCCGTGCTTACTTACGCAAATAGATTAAAAGGCAAACTTATGATTACTGCGGGAAATATGGACGACAACGTTCATTATCAAAATACTCTGCAGTTGGTTGATAAATTCGAAAATCTCGGGAAGAAATTCGAAATGAAAATTTACACAAACGAAAGGCACGGCTACCGTGGAAAATGGTTTTACGCCGAAAAAGAAAATCTTGATTTTTGGATGAGAAATTTTAACTTAAAATGATGTTTTAAAATAAATCGGAATAAAATGAAAAAGAGAATATTAACTTCGTTAGCAATTCTTTTACTCTTTGGGTGTTCATCAATAAAATTGGAACCGGTTGATTTTTCTTGGCCGATTGAAAACGTGCTTGAAATTCGTAGCGATTTTAACGTTGCAAGTATGCGTTATGCAATTACACTTAATTTGCGTGATGTTTTCGAAAAAGAGGAAATGATTAAGAATAATTCACCGGTTGTAAAAAAGGTTCGAATAATTCGAAATCGGGACGGCTACTATTTTATTACGGCAAATAAATTCAAACACGTTTATGTTTTTAAGCCGGAAGAAAAATCGCTTGTGCTTGTAAATACTATTACGATTAACGAAAAGGGGATGAATAATCCTGCTTTTAATCAAAGGGATGATTACATTGAATTGGTTACAAACGGAGGCAAGAAAAAATTTAAGATAACTCAAAACGGAATTATTAATTAAACAGATTACCGAAAGGAAATATAGGATGTATAAATTCACAGTAATATTATTTTTCTTAATTGTTAGTGTAATTAACGCACAATCGGATTACGAATATGTTCAGAACTTTAAGAAAGAAACTGCACAGATTAAATCACAAATAACGAATGCAAAAACATTAGTGGAAATTCGTGATATTCGTGGCAAAATAGAAAAGACACGAAAAAAATATTATTCGCGAAAAGAATTTTTGAACAAAGCAATTTATCCCGAAAACTTCGAGAAGATTTTCAGCAATCTGCAAAATGCTCTCGATTCAAAAGAGCAACAAATAGCCGAGATCGAAAAAGCTAAAACCAAAATAACCCAATTAAATTCGT
>CAYZGB010000188.1:0-3682 GCA_964477915.1 uncultured Melioribacter sp.
TAAACGGATTCGGATAATTTTGTTTTAGTTCAAATTTAGTTACGTTTGCTTCTTGTTCATTAACTCCGACTACCAATACCGGAATATCCGTAGTAAATTTTATCGCATAATCATCTTGAACTTCCGAAGCAGTTGCATCGTAATTTCCGTTAAATACAAATTGGATGCCGTCATCTTCCGTATCGTTTTCAATTCCGATTGTTGCACTTTCGCTTTCTTCGGTATTCTTATATTGGAATAATATTTCACAATCGCCGGTACGAGTTGGATAAGCCTGCGGATCATAAATAACAATCTCGAATGTTTCTTTGGAATTAGGATCCTCATAATGATCAACATTTTTCCATTCGATTATAAATTTGTTCTCCGAAGAATCATAGTAATAATAAATTTTTGCATTTTCCGCCTGTTGCGAAATATAATCGTCCCAAAAAGCGGAAAGCAAATTATTTAAACCGTCTTCAACCGGAATTCGTGTGTTTTCCCATTCTCTATCTCCTACGTTAGGTGTTCCAAATGCTGCCCAGCCATCCGTCGAAATCGTAATTTGGTTGAATGTATTTCCGTAAAAGACCGCTTGAAACGGTAAATCGAAAGTTTGCCAATAATCACTCTCGCTACCGAAGTCAAATTCAGTTCCAACATTTTCAATCTCTATCCAATTAAATTTTGGGGCTTCGGTGAACATTGTATCTGAAATATCATATGCATAATATCCGTAATTATCAGGACCGGTTGGGTCTGAAGCAATCGGAACGGCAATATCCAAATAAAAAGTTCTAAAAGTCGAATAAGGATAATTACCATTTGTATTTTCAAGAGCTATCTGCATAAGTGCTTTATAGTTTTCCGGGCAATTTTCTGAAACTGAAACCGTATAGCTATCATTTAAATTAACCGAATGATGATGAGGAGAAATATTTCCGTAAAATCCAACAGAATCAAGAACCGTAACATATTGATCGAGCGAACGGAGTTTTCCGTAAACAGCTTTTGCAGTATCGTTGCCGAGATTAATAATATCCAAAAATATATTTCCTGTTTCCCCAGGATCGAGGCGGTTATTTGGGATATCCGAATTCGCATCGTCAACGGAATATGAACTGAATCTTAATTTACATCCGTCGATTTTAATTCTGTAAATGTAATTCCAAAAATTATTTGAAGTATTTACGTTAAGAACAAGTGAAACCGTTGAATCTATTACAGCGTTTTCCGTTGTATGTAACAAAAACGGCGAAATGCTTGTAGTATCATTAGGTGCAATGTTTCCACAAGAAATAGTGGGATCCGAATCAATTATTAGGAAATCAATTGAGTCTGGGACAGATAATTTTGCCGTAACGTTGTTAGCTTGTTGAGTTCCCCAATTTTTAAGGATAAATTTAATCGAAAAATTTTCATTAGGTTCAACATAACCGTCTCCATTTCCTTCCGTATCGTTTACTTGTGGTTCTCCGAAAATCCCGACATTTTCATTTGTAACATTTACGTAAATCGAATCTTCGTAAAAAGCAACTTTAGAACCGCGAACCGAAATAAAAACTTTACCGGTATCTTCAACCGTTAAATCGAAATTTGCTGTCCCGGTTAAATCTGTATAAGATGTAGAATAAATATTATCATTGTATAGAATAATTTGTGCATCTTTTATAGGTTGCCGTGATGCATCGTAAACATTAATAGAAATCTGATTATAACCAACTCCTATTGTATCCGGTGCTGTAATTGATATTTCATTTGGTGTTCCTTTCCAAATATGAATGGAGGGATCGCCGAGAGTTGTGTAAATTCTAAAATGATATTCCACCCAAAGCTCATCACCGAAAACATTGTACATATAAAATTTCCCTCGTAAAAGTGCTTCTGCCGGTTGCTCCAAACCTTCTCGAAACATTCCAACATAAATTCCTTTATCAATTCTATTGTTATATGTTGTGTGTGTATTAGAAGTTGGTCCAACAAAAGCAGCTGCACCGCGTTGAAAATCGAAAGCACCAAGTTGAACCCAAGTTTCGCCAAAACAATTTCCACCACTTGCATCGAACATTGCTACCCCGCAGCCGATACTTGTAACAAACGGCAATTTCATTTCGTTGTGTAATGATGTAACATCATTTTTCACAAAATAGTAGCAGTTTGCATGCCAACCGTCGTTCCAACCTTCTCCTCTGTAATTAAGAAAACTTATACCGGCATTAATTTTTTCCTTAATATCCTCAACGCCGTAAGGGCAACCGGGTTTACTCATTAATGTATCGACAACTGTAAAACCGCCATCTTCGCGTAATACTTGCGCCGTAAATCTCTTTGTTTTAACTTGGGATTCGTAATTGTTATTCGAACAAACTGCTGCACGAGTAAACCATTCGGGGTCATCTCCGGCATGAAGTTGTTCATATTTAATAAATTTGTCAATCATTACCCTTAAACGATAATCACCTTGGTTTGTAAATCTTCCGATTAACATATCCGGGAAATAGTCATCGCCATCAACTTCAACGAAGTAGTCTTCATTGACAAAAGTCCAATCGTAGCTTACATATTTGACTGGGAAAACACCTTTATCTCCTATTAGTAAAACGTGTGAAGGTGGATTGGCAGATGTAAAATATTGCTGTGAAATATACGATTTGATTATTTCAGGGTCATTAGCGTTTGCTCCTATATCACTGAATTTAACCGCTTTGATCCTAATTCCGGTTTTCTTTTTCCAGTTTGCGTATTGTTGAAAACTATCGTAAAAATTATCCGGCATAATACAAAGCATTAAATCACTTCCACCTTTGGTTGTTAATCCGTATATATCCTTTGCTTCGTCGTAATTAAAAATTATTGAACGATATAATCTGTCGAATGTTGGTGAAATAATTTTGTTTGCAGATATTTTTTCATTAGGGGAATTATCATTTTTATAAGTAATTTTTACTTTCAGATAAGTCGTAACTTCAAGCTCTTTTGTGACGGGATTATATTTTATAGGATAAACGGATAGACGTGCTATTCTGAAATTTCTGAATATCCCGGGTTTATCGAACGAAGCATTTTCCCTCGGAAAAAATTCATTGGTAGAGAAAAACTTATTATTTTTTATATACGGTGTTTCTTTTTCCCCTTCAATCCAACTTTTTCTAACCGGAGCAACGTTATAATTTTTTAAAATAATAGGTTTACCTTTCTCAATAATTTCGGCAACAGGTGTCCCACTTGTATTAATAGCGAGAAGCTTAGAAATGTAAGGTAAATCGGGTATTCCGACTTTTGAAAATCTTCCGGACCCTTCAAAATCCAACATATCAAAAATTTCTTTTGTAGTGTATATTTTGTTTTTTTCAAAACCCGGTAATCTAAATTCCAAAATAATTTCCGTTTCGGATTGAGAAATGATTTGTACACGGGGTATTTTATTTTTACTTTTATCCAATTTAATCCATTTTGAAGGATAAACATTTGAAACCAAAGTTAGAAATAAAAAAATTATAAAAAAGGGTAATCTACTCATAATTTTTTCTCCATTATTCTAATTTTTATATGCCCCGTGAAACAAAAAAGGGGAAGAATAATAAAATCCTTCCCCCAGTAAATAAAGGATTTATTAATTACTTCAACAATATCATCTTGCGTGCAAAGGAATAGTGTGAA
Source organism: uncultured Melioribacter sp. (assembly GCA_964477915.1). Taxonomy (GTDB): domain Bacteria; phylum Bacteroidota; class Ignavibacteria; order Ignavibacteriales; family Melioribacteraceae; genus WGAL01. The sequence goes on from CAYZGB010000188.1 coordinate 3,643, forward strand.
CTTCCGTCAAGTGCTTCGGCATTAAGTTTGTAAATATAAA
>CAYZGB010000189.1:0-3649 GCA_964477915.1 uncultured Melioribacter sp.
TGAATGTAAATTTCATAATTATAAAATGTATAAAGGAAGTAAGAAAGCTAAGTTTAATTAAATTCCTAAATTTTAATTTTAAAATATTTTTTTATTAAATTAAATCGTATTTCAAGAAATAATTCCAAATACTTAACCGGAAATAATTATAATGGAACTTAATCAAGTAATTGAAAACTTTTCCGTAAACACACTTAAAAGTTTTTTCTTAGTGAAACTTTCCACATTCAAACCTGTTAATGAAAACTATGAATATATCTTTACCGATAACGATTACATAACTGAAAATTATAAAACCATAGAAAAAATAGGCGAAGCGGATTTAACAAATTCCGATGACCTGCTTGTTATTGCCGCACAAACAATTGAACCACTTACAAACAGAACCGGAAAGAAAAGACAATACGAAATTGCAAAGAAAATTTTGAAAGAAGAAAATAAAGATGCTGCAATTTTTGTTTTTTATGACGAACAAGGAAACTTCAGGTTCTCATTAATTACTGCACAGTATAGCGGAACAAAAAGAGAGTTTACAACATACAAACGTTACACTTATTTCGTTAGCCGCGAATACACGAATAAAACATTCAGGCTACAAATCGGCAAAGCGGATTTTTCTTCCGTGGAAAATATTCTTAAAGCATTTTCTATTGATGCCGTAACCGATGAGTTTTACAAAGAGTTCAAACCTAATTTTGAGAAATTGACCCGTAGTATTATTGGTAAAGCTGAACAAAACATAAAACAAGATTTTGCTTTACTCTTTATTATCAGAATTATTTTTCTCGGCTTTGTTCAGAAAAAAGGTTGGTTAAATAAAAATAAAGAATTTATTCAAGATTATTGGAAAGAATATAAAGAAAAATATGATGGACAGAATCGTTTTTACGACGAATGGTTAAAACCCTTATTTTTTCAAGCGTTGAACAGTCCGCCAGGGCGTAAAATTTTTAATCGCTCAACACCTTTTTCCAAAGAAACTGCCCTAGCTTTGCAAATGGCGCCTTACTTAAACGGCGAATTATTTAAAGAAAAAAAAGGTTATGATGATTTGGATTTGTCAATTCCGGACGATTCAGTTGAATCCTTTCTCAATTTTCTTTTTTCTTACAATTTCACAATCGAAGAAAATACACTTTACGACCAAGAGCTTGAATTGAATCCCGAATTTTTGGGAATTATTTTTGAAAGACTTGTAAACAAAGAAGACGGTGCTGTTTACACGCCGCGAACAGAAGTCGATTTTATGTGTCGTCTTTCTCTTGTTAATTGGATTCAAAAAAATTCTGCAATTAACAAAAAGAAAATTTATCATCTTTTTTTCGATTCCGATACGGAGAATTATATTGCAAATAATTTTACGGAAGAAGAAAAAGAAAACTTAACCAAACTTCTGCAATCTGTTACTGTTTGCGATCCCGCCGCCGGTTCCGGTGCTTTCCCTGTTGGAATGATGCAAGTTTTGTTTGAAACACTTAACATACTTGCACCCAACGAGCAAACGGAATTTGAACGTAAAAAAGAAATTATAAGCCGCTCGTTATACGGCGTTGAAGTTAAACATTGGGCTGTTTGGATCAATCAGCTTCGCTTGTGGCTTTCATTGTTCATCGAAATGCCGGACGAATTAAAAAATTCATTTGAACCCCTTTTGCCGAATCTTGAATTTAAAATAAGGCAAGGCGATTCGCTTGTTCAAATTGTTGGCAACAAAATTTTTCCTATAGGGAGTCATGCCGATATTTCTTCAAATATTAAAAAACAAATTACAGGGCTTAAAAAAGAGAAAGCAAATTTCTTTTACGGAAAATCAAAACTAAAAGCGAAACAAATCCGGCAAAAGGAAAGCAATATTTTTAAAGCGATTATTGATGAACAAATAACGGAAAAGAAAAGAAGTTTAAAACTATTCGGGCAAAGCAACGAAGGCGATGTAAACATTTTCGGGGAAGTTGATGCAAAAGAAGAACTTCGTTTGCAAATGGATGAAAAGAAGAAACAACAACTGATTGACGAAATTACCGAACTTAGGGAAGAAAGAAATTCTTTTAGAGATGAACACCCGCTTGTGTGGAATATTGAATTTGCAGAAATATTTTACGAGAAAAACGGTTTCGATATTATCATAGGCAACCCGCCGTATGTAAGGCAAGAAGATATTAAAGATCCGGAAAACAAACTTGAACCGAAAGAATATAAAGAAGCTTTACGCCAATCGATTTACGAAGAATTTCCCGATTATTTTTATTCATCAAAACAGAAAACCAAACTTCGTTATAAAATTGACGGCAAATCGGACCTTTACACTTTCTTTTATCTTAAATCTTTGAAACTGCTGAACGGAAAAGGAATACACACTTTTATCTGTTCAAACTCTTGGCTCGACGTCGGTTTCGGTAAATGGCTTCAGGAATTCATTTTGGAAAAAGTTCCTGTGAAATTTATTATAGATAACCAAGCCAAACGTTCGTTTGCTTCTGCCGATGTTAATACTATTATTTCCGTTTTTGAAGCGCCGCAAAACAGCATAGGCGAAAATTTCAAAACAAAATTCATTGCCTTCAAAAAGCCGTTTGAAAATGTTATTAACACAGAAAATCTTTTATTGCTCGATTACGCTGAAACTATCGTAAAGGACGAAGATTTCAGAGTTTTTCCTATTACATACAAAGAACTGAAAGAAGCCGGAACGGTTTACGAAAACGAAAACGATAAAAAGCTCGGCAAAGGTAAATACGAAGGAGATAAATGGGGAGGCAAATATTTACGTGCACCCGATATTTATTGGACGATAATGGAAAAAGGTAAAGGTAAGTTTGTACGGCTTGGTGACATTGCGGAAGTGCGTCGCGGATTTACAACCGGAGCAAACGACTTTTTCTACATAGAAGATTTAACCGGTAAAATTACTGAACTCGATTTTAACAGAATTGAAAATTTAAAAAACATTAAATCCGTTGAAGAAATTAAAGAGAAAAACTTACGCGTTGTTAAACCGAGCAAATACAAATCCGGCGATAAAGATTACAAATTGTTTTTGATTGAAGATGAATTTTTGAAACCGGTGATTAAAAATCCTAGAGAATCGAATGAAATTATTTTGATTAGAGAATCTCTTAAATATTTAGTCTTTATGTGTAATTTTAGCAAAACAAAGTTGAGTAATTCATTTGCAGCACTATATATAAGTTGGGGAGAACAAAAAAAAGAATGGAAAGATGAGAAGAGAGGGAAATATATTCCAGTAAATGAACGTCCAACATGTAAGTCTAGGAAACTGTGGTGGAATGTAGGGGAGTGGAAACCGGCAGATGCTTTTTGGATGGAATCAATTAATGATATAAATCGAGTTTATTTGAACACTTTAAAAATATTTGAATCGGATAAATTTTACGGAATTACTTTTGATGATAAAGAAAATAATTACAATTACTCAATAATTCTTAATTCTACAATCTATGCACTCTTTAGAGAATTGAAAGGTTTTCACGGAATGGGCGAAGGCGTTCTCAAACTTCCTGTATATGATGTAAAACGAATAGAGTTTCTCATTATTGAAAACATAGAACCCAAAAAGATTACGCGTGAGCTTTCTTCCATCTTCACCGAACTCGGCTTTGACCCAACCAAACCAATTCCCGACCAAGAG
>CAYZGB010000190.1:0-3601 GCA_964477915.1 uncultured Melioribacter sp.
ATTTTCGAACAATTACGATAGAATTATTCTTGAATAAAGCCTCGTAACCGCTATTTAACAAAAGCAAATTAATCTTGGAAAGAAGATAATTTTTAACTTCCGGAAAATTTTTCAACTTGCCGTTAATTAAAGTATATTCCATTCGGCTTTTGTGCACAAAATAAGGCGGAACTTTCTTGCCCGAATTTTCTTCGTTTAATGTTTTGTACAAATTCTTGATTTTAACATTTACACGCTTGATGATTTTATCTATTTCAATAAATGTTTCCGAAGATAATTTGGGCAGTTGTTTTCGCGATTTGTCTGTAATAAAAAAATCTTTCGGTAATCTCACGTAACCGATTTTATTATCGATTACAACTAAGTATTTGTTTTTTTCCCGTGCAACAAAATTGATTTTAAGCGAACCGGAAAGTTTAATTTTCGCGGACTTTTTACTCGCAATTGAATAAAAACTAATTGAGTGATATTTTTTATTAATTGCTTTGTTTTGTTTGAATTTCTTAAAACCGGTCAGTGTAATAATTTTACCAACATATTTTTTATTAAGAATGTTGTTTTTTTCATCGAGTGCGATGAAATACTTTTTACCGAGTGATTCGATTATTAGCAAATTTTGTAGCGGATTGCTTTTATCAATGCCGAAAACAAAAAAAGGTTGAAAGTTAATTAAATTTTCTTTTGCTTCCTCATTTAATTGTCGTTTGAATTTGTCCAATAAAATCAAGGCTTTCGGCTTTTCTATTAAAATTATTTCGCCCGATTTGTATTTGAATGAGGCATAAATAAAATTCTGAAATAACAGAATTAAAAAAATTGTTACAAAAATTTTACGCATACGTTTTTAATCCGTTTACTTTTTCTCTTTCCACTTTTCGATAGTAGAAAGCTGCGACGAAACCCCGTAAAGATTAATACTTGTGCTATCGAATTGTGCAGAGAAATAACTTAACGAAGGCAAAGAGAAAAGCCATTTGCCGAGAGCAAGATTGTGTTCCTCTTCGCTTACCAAACGTGCGTATTCTTGTTTGTCGCCAATTTCGCGTGTGGACATAAAATTGTAAATGTAATCAAGCAATTTACGTGCTTCGGGATTTTCCACCGCGTCCAAACCAAAGAAATTATTAGAAGCAATCATAGAAGTAGGTTCGACTTCCCCTTTGTCGTTGGTAACAAGATTAATTTCCCTTTTCGAAAGATCCGGCTGACGCAAGAAAATATCATACAAATCGAAAAGGAAATTGCTTTTGTAACCGGAAAAAGCAATTAACAAAGCATCGTAATTCTGTGCCTTGATTTCATTGTTCGAAACGGACACGGCTTTGATTTTCCCTTGTGAAATTTGGGCGGAATTAAGAATATCGAGCAGCTCGTTGTATTCTGCACGGAAACCGAAATTTACGCAAGCGGCAATTTTTACAGTATCGGGAAGTGCCTGCAAATTAACTTTTTCGGGCGATTTGTTGTATTCAACAATTTTTTCTTCAACATAATAACTCGATGAAGGAAATACGCCGTAGTTCAACAACTCGTTATATTTGTTCCTTTCGCCTTTCCAATTAATAATTTCGCGTTGTTGCGGCGTGCCGATTTTGTAAAACCTATTCAGTATTTTTTTGTTATCGAGAAGTTCACGCAAAGCTTTTCGTTGTTCCAAATTCAATCTTTTCGTGTTAAACAATATTGCAAAAAACGTTGTACTTAAACTCGGCTTGGCAAAAAACTCTTTTTTCTTTTCAAGAACCGGAGAGATACTACCAAAAGGCATATCCAAAATTACGTTGATATTATTGTTCAAAAGTTCGGTTGAAAACGTGCTGTTATCTACAAAAGGTTTTAGAATAATTTGAGGAATAACAGCAGATCCTTGCGGATTTTTTACGAAATTCGGAACGCCGTTTTTCTGCGGGACAGCGAGATAGGGACCCGTTCCGATGTAATAATTAATTGCATTCATTTGCGAATTTGCGGGAAGTATCTTAAATGAAAGCACTTCCTTAATATCCGATTCTTTCCAAATTCTATCGTGCTTAAACTGAAACTTGATTACGTTGTTTTTATCCGGTCCGCTAAATCCAATATATTTCAACGCTTGCGAAACCAAAATATAATCGGGCGAAAGGCTTCCCAAAAATTCAATGCGTTTTAACGTAAAAGCAACATCTTTTGCGGAAAAGTAATTTGCATTTTTGTCCTTCACTTTCGGCGGATCATCATCAATAATTATTTTGTAACTATCCGACCATTTAGCATCGGTTCGTAATTTAACCGAAACGACATCGTTTTCGTCAATTCCAAGCAATCTTCCCAAGCCGTCTTCGTAAGTAAGTCCGCTAGGATTTGAAGAAACGTTGAACAATCCGTCAAACTCAACTTCATCAAGTTTATCCGAAAGCGAATTTGCATCGGGCAAATGCGGATCAATTACCGGCTTTTGATGTCCGATGTAGGGAATTACAATTTTTCCGCTTAAATCGTTTTTACTTAAAAATAAATAAAGAACTACCGCAACAATTACTAACGATATTCCGATAAAAATTTGACGCTTGTTCATAAAACTTACCTTAATTTTTTCTCATAATCGGTTTCTGTGCCATTACGCTTATTTCGAAAACTTTTTCCATCGGATACGAGAAGGTAATTTCCAAAATATTACCACCAAGTGCATCCATTTGAACCGGCGAAATTTTGCATTCGTAACCGTTCGATTTAACCGGTGCAATAATTTTAATTCTACCTTCGTTTTTCAATTCGGTCTTGTTTAACGTAATTTTATCGTACCATCTTTTTTCGGAAGCGTTACGTGCAACTTCTTCCGGCAATTTTATATTTATTTCGTAAACCGGGAACTTTGCCTCCGTTGGAATTTTAAGTTGAACGCGAAACTTGTAAACGTATTTTCCGCTTTTATTTTTCTTAATCGGGAAAGTGTAAATTTTTCTGTATGTTTTCGGTGCTTTTATGGTTTTGGCAATTTCGGGATTAAATTCATCGATTATATTTTTTACCTTTCTGTTGTTGCCGCGGTAAAATTTTCCGTGAACCAAAATTGCTTTTGCTTTTAAAACATCGTCATTTCCTTTACGGCGTAAAATTTCATCGTACAATTTCAGAATGGATTTTTCCGGTAATTCGTAATGCTGTTTTTCCACAATGTATTTGGAGATTTCCAAATTTCTATCGTTTGCCAAGCCTTTATTTTGCGGGTCGAAACTCAAAACGTAAACGGGTGAAAAATTCTTTTGCGAATAAAGGCTATCCAAATTTTCGTATGCTCCAATTCCCAATTTCAAAACGGAATCAATTTTATTTTTGGTGTAAAGATAAACCAATTTGTAAAGGCGATTTGTTCTTGCGATAACAATTGAATCTCGCACTGCCTTAATTTTATTGGGCTTGATGAAATTCTGAAATTCGAAAAGTTTTTTCAGTTCGTTTTCGGCTTTGCTCCAAATCTTGGTGTTTAAGAAATCGTCAATTTTTTTAACTTCGCTCCGAAGAAATTCTTTATCCAAAAACGAATAATGATTTCGTAAAAATTCCAACGTTTTGTTCGAGCGAAGTAGCGAAATAATTTCGCCAATGTTATCATTTGCTTTGT
>CAYZGB010000191.1:0-3601 GCA_964477915.1 uncultured Melioribacter sp.
TTGCAGGGCATCCTTCGCAATTCCGCATTAATCATTCTCCTTAACATAAATTTCGGATGCAGTGTCGTTTCTTAAAGCAATTAACGTGTTTTTAACTTCGTAAGCACGCGGGTTGCCGGAAATGTTTTCGTACATCACTTTAATTTTTGAACCGGGAATTATTCCTAAATCGAGCAAACGTCTTCTTTTTGTTCCCCTTATTTTTTCGGATATTTTCACAACAACCGCTTCTTCACCAATTTTTAATTCGGAAAGTTTCTTAATTCCTTCCAGTAAATTTTCTTCGGTCGGAACAACATTAATATTGTAAGCTAATGTTTTGGTAATACTGAATTCATCTTCAAGTGTTTTTATTTTCATCTCTTGATTATTGATTTCAACAACTTCAATTACCATTCCGGGAAAAAGATTTTTTGATAAAATCTGCATATAAACTTCGTGCGGTTCATCCTCGATATGCATAATTTTATAATTACCGGGTAAAGTTATTTCTGATAGTTGTTCGCCACAAATTTCAAAATCGTCCTCGGCTTCACCTGGAATTACATCACCGTGCGGGTCTTTTAACGGATTGCCTAATTTTTTTCTTAATTCAAGGCGTTGCTCATCGGTTAATTTGTGCTCCATTTTTTCCGCTTCGATGTGCCAATCTTCAACTTTAACGCCGGATTCTTCCGCGAGGTAACGTTCCCAAAGCCTGTGATTACGAATTATATTAAGTGCATATTTTTTCCCTTCGTCAGTAACATAAAGAGTGTTTTTCCTACGAACAACAAGTTTATTTTTAATTAAATGTCCAATAATATCAAGTGCTGATTTATCGGAAATTTTCTGATGTCCTTTAATGCTATCCAATGTCGCAGGAATTTCATCTTTGTTGCTCATATAAATATGCTTGAGCGTATCTTCGAGCAAAGTTTTTTTACGTAAATCTTTCCCTTTCTGCCAATGTTGAAATGCAATAAAAAATAAGACAATTAATATGATTAATAGAAGAATTACCATAAGTTTAATTTAGTATTTCTTCTTCCCTTTCCAAAAATTTTTTAAGCGTTCGAGTAAATTTTTTTCTTGTCCGTTTGATGTTGGAAAATAAAATCTTTTATCTTGAATTTCTTTTGGTAGGTAATCTTGCTCAGCAAAATTATTCTTAAAATCGTGTGGATATTTGTAACCGCTTCCGTAACCTTCTTTCTTCATAAATGAAGTCGTGGCGTTGCGTAAATACAGAGGAACGGGATAATCAGGATTTTCTTTTACAAATTCCATTGCGGAATTAATTGCTTTGTAAGCGGCATTACTTTTCGGTGCGGAAGCAAGATAAGTTGCACATTGTGCAAGAATAATACGGGCTTCGGGCATTCCGATTTTTTCAACTGCGGAAAATGTTGCCTCGGCAAGTACAAGTCCGTTTGGCGAAGCATTCCCAATATCTTCCGAAGCAAGAATAATCATTCTACGTGCAATAAATAAAGGGTCTTCGCCGCCTTCCAACATTCGAGCAAGCCAATAAACCGCCGCATCAGGATCGGAACCGCGAATGCTTTTAATAAAAGCCGAAATTAAATTGTAATGTTCTTCGCCGTTTTTATCGTAATTGATTTTTCTATTTTGAATAATATTTTCAATTGCTTCGCGAGTTACATTTACTTCTTCAGCCGGTTCGAAAAGAACAACCGATTCAAGAATATTCAACATTTGTCTTGCATCGCCACCGGAAATTGTAAAGAGAAAATTTTTATCGATTGATTTTACTTTCCTTTGATGAAAAAGCGGATCGTTCCGTAAAACATTATCTAAAATTTTATCGAGAGAATTTTCGTCCAATGATTTCAGTGTGTAGATTTTCATTCTCGAACGAAGTGCTGGAATTACTTCAAACGAAGGATTTTCGGTAGTTGCTCCGATTAAAATAATTTCGCCCGCTTCAACAGACGAAAGTAAAGCATCTTGCTGTGCCTTGTTAAATCGGTGAATTTCATCAATAAATAAAATAGTACGTTTGTAATAGTTGCGATTATTTTTCGCAATTTCGATAATTTGTCTTACTTCCTTTACGCCGGAAGAAACCGCATTTATGCTGTAAAATTCTGCATCAGTTGAATTTGCAATAATTTTTGCAAGAGTTGTTTTCCCTGTCCCGGGAGGCCCCCACAAAATAAATGAATAAAGATTGCCGGTTTCAATCATTTTACGAATCGGTTTATTTTCACCGGTTAAATGCTGTTGCCCGACAAATTCATCAAGTGTTTTAGGTCGTGCACGTTCGGCAAGCGGTGTATCTAACGAAAAATTATTCATTGTTCTTCAATATCGATTACTGTTTCGTTCGGCTTTTTGAAGTTATATTTTTCGCGTGCAACGTGTTCTATTTTTTTTAGATTTGTTTTCAACGAGTCGATTTCGCTGCGTAAGTTTTCTATTTCGACATTGTAATTTTTTATTTCAGTATTCAATGAGTCTATTTGCGAACTAAGTTTTATTCTACGCATAAATCCGTTGTTATTGAAAAATAGGAATGCAATTAATGCAAGTAGAAATAAGCCTGTAACCACAAACACAATTTTTTTACTCATTTTGCAATCTCTTTTTAATGAGCATTTCAACAAGCGTATTAAAATCAATGCCTATTGCATTTGCGGCTTTGGGCAAAAGGCTGTGGGAAGTCATTCCCGGAAGTGTATTAATTTCAAGGCAAAAATATTTACCGTTATTTGTCAATTTGAAATCAACACGTGCATAATCGCGGCAACCTAAAGCTTTGAACAACTTCATTCCGTCAGATGAAATTTTATCGCCAATTTCCGAATTTACATTTGCTGGTACAATGTAATTCGTATTATCGGATTCGTATTTCGCTTCGTAATCGTACAATCCGCTATCGGGAACAATCTCCAAAAGTGGTAAAGTTTTATCGTGCAAAATTGCGACTGTAAGTTCACGTCCTTCAATAAACTCTTCGATAATCAATTCGTCATCAACAGCAAAGCCTTTGTTTATTGCGTTCTCCAATTCGTTTGTAGAATTGCAAACAGAAAGTCCGAGCGAAGAGCCTTGTCTATTTGGTTTAACAACAAATTTCCCAAATGTAGAAATCTCATCTTTTATTTTTTGAATTTCATAATCATTCTTTCTAACTGTTATTCCGGTAGGAAATTTAACACCGGCTTTTTCTCCAATGATCTTCGTAAAATATTTATTAATTCCAATCGCACTCGAAAACGCGTCGGAGCCGACAAAAGGAACTGAAAGCAAATCAAGTAAAGTTTGTGTAATTCCGTCCTCGCCGAATGTTCCGTGTAAAGCAATAAAAGCAACATCAATTCCTTCGAAAACTACCGGCGAAAATGTTTCGTAAAATTTTGCTTTATTTAAATCGGTAGGAATTTTACCCCAATAATGCTCGGTTATTTCGTACTGATTTTTACCGAGTGCAGGATCGATTAATTTTACATTAAAACCAAGCGAAAGAAGTGCATCGTAAACCGCTTTCCCAGTTTCGAGCGAAACGGGACGTTCGCCCGAAATTCCGCCTAATATTAATCCAACATTAATTTCTTTATTCGATTTCATTTTTGCCGAAATTTTTAATTTTTTCCAT
>CAYZGB010000192.1:0-3383 GCA_964477915.1 uncultured Melioribacter sp.
AAAATTCATTGTGGAATCGGGCAAATAATTTATTCTTGCAGAACCGTTCCAAGTGTCGTAATCGGAATTTTTGTATTCCGGTGAAATCATTGCATTAGCTAAATCGAATGTCAAAAGTATTTTCTTCGACAGGGCTTTGTGAAAATAAATGTTAATCATTGCTTCTTCATTTGCCCCTTGAAAGTAAAAGATTCGAGTATGAGCAACTTTTGAATATTCTTCAACGGGAATAAATAAAATATTTACACTGCGTGAAATATCGCCGTAAAGAAAACCTTTTGGTAAATGATGTAATGTAACTCGAGAAATAGAATTTATTTGAAAGCGGTTAAAATCAATTGTTCCGTAATATGCTTCTTCAAAAGTAAGATTACCGTAAGTTGCAGAAATGTTATCGCTCCCAAGCCCGTAAAATAAAAGCTCGTGAGGTTGTCCGAATGTTCCGAAATCATTAATGAAAGCGGGGAAGTGTTGTTTAAAAACGTCACCAAAAAATCTAAAATTATCAAAATCATATTCCTCTTTATTTATAGTATATGAAAAGAAGGGAGGATTGTTTTTATCAGTAAAAACAAGCGTAAAGCGACTTGCTGAATTCTGAGAAAAATTTTTTACTGAATCTTTCGCACAGACTGAATCCACTTTATTTTGGTAATTATCTCTCGTCTTGATTGAGCAATCGTAATAAATAAAGGGTGATGCCAAAACGCTTGAAATTAAAATTTGTGAAAGTACTATGAATATTAAGGGAAATTTATTAAAAAACATTTATGGAAACCGATAATTCTTTTTTTAAAATTCTAATGCGTAAATAGGTTAATAAATCAAACTAAAATCGCAATTGGATTAATTATTTACTTAAAAATAAAGGAAAAATATTTGATTTAAAATAAAAAATTTTTATTTTTGGATGTCATTCATCAACAAACATAAGGGGTTACACCAATGGCAAAAGCAAAACCATTAACCAAAGCTCAAATCGTAGAAGAGCTCGCTAAAAAACTCGAAATGACCAAAAAGGAAGTTAACAATTTCCTTGCTGCTTATAATGAGCTCATCTACAAAAATGTTAAGAAAGCCGGTGAATTAACTGTTCCTGGATTGGGCAAATTCTACAAAGCTAAAACTAAAAAAAGAAAAGGTCGCAATCCTTCCACTGGCGAACAAATTACTATTCCTGCGAAGACAGTTGTGAAATTCAAAGTTGCAAAAGCTGCGAAAGACGCAATTGTTCCTCCAAGAAAAAAATAATTTTCGCTGGAAATTATTTTGCCGGCGATTTTGCGCCGGCTTTTTTATTTTAAATCGATTGCTTGTTTTGGTGAGTTGAAATTTTCGAGTTAAAAGCATATTAGATTTTTACATTAATGCCTAAATAGAGAGATAAGTTAGTGTTATTAATAAATTTGCTGTAAAGTAACTTCCCAAATAAAACATAGCCTCGATTAAATTCGTACAAAGTTTGAATTGACAAATGATGTGAAATTTCTTTTACGCCCGATAAATATTTAACATATTCGGAATCGCCCGCTCTGTGACCTTCCAAAATACTCCCGCCGTAATTTTCGAGCAAATTTCCATTTGCATCGTATTTATTCGCACCGTGATTTTCGAACAAATAGCCAACAGTAAAATCCCAATCCCGATTTACCGAAAACGAATATTGTAAAATTAAATTAAATGAATTAGGCTCGAAATTATCGGCTATGTTAAATCCGAGATTGGTGAAATTGTTATCATAAAATTTATGCGTGTAAAAATACGGGTTGATTAAAACGGTTTGGAATTTAATAATATCGGAAGGTAGGAAATTAGGAATAAAGTCAATACCGAAATCCCATAAAAAATTGTTTCCGTACCAATCAGTGCCGAGCTTCGTAAAATCCATATCGTCAATTATCCAAGTAGCGTAAAGTCCAATATTTTCAATAAGATCAGTCGTTTTGAAATCAAAAAAGAGCATCGAATTATCACGGTCTTGATTTGCGTGTTCGCTACTTTTGTAAAAGTTAAACGGATTAAGATAAGATAAGTCAATCGCTCTTCCGTAATAAATTACGGTTTCTCCCGCTCCGATTTGCGTTCCTCTGGTAATATCAAGCGAAAATCTATGGTAGCCGATCCATTTATCATTTAGGGTTTTTCTTGATGCTCCCGTGATTTCTACAACTGTGGATTTTCCGAGCAATTTGCCGTGTACAAAAGAGAAGTGAAATCTTTTATAATTAAGATTTAAAGAAAAGTAATCAAATAAAGGAGAATTGTTTCCGAAAATAGTTTTTTTAATTCCGTAACCGAAATTCAATCTATCCCTTCCGATTTTGAAATCAGCGTAATTTGATTGATAAGTAAAATAGCCTGCGGTTTCGTCAAAATAATTTGCTCCGCTGTTGTCCTCTGCCGATTCAGTGAATTTGTAATTGTATTTGAAGGGGCTTTCATCCAACAGCACGGATTTTTGTCCGAAAAAACTTCCGTTTGTTGCTTTGATTTCCGCACCGAAATTTTTGCTGTATGTAAATCTTATTTTACCGCCGAAAGTGTAGGGAAATGCCGAAGCGGTGCCGGAGTTTTTATTTTTTACAATGTAGCTGATACCACCGAGAAAATTGGCGAAAACGCTCCCGGTTGAAGTATCGGTAAAGAAAAACAAATACTTGAGAGATTCGGATGAAAAATAGTTACGCGAATTTTGAAACAAAGATGAAAATTTCTTTGTCGTTTTATTTATCTCGAAGGAAAATTCCGTTAGAAAAAATTCAAGTTTTCTTTTATCGTTCGGTTCAAGTTCGTTTTCAATATTTTTTAATTCTGATAAATATTTCGCAATCTCCGTTCTTTTTTTCGGCAGTTCAAACGCATCGTAATTTTCGAGCAAACCAAGTGTTTTCATTCTATCGAGAAATCGATAAACCTTGTTAGTTGTTTCAACGTAACCTACTTGTGCAAAAACGGTGTAGGTGAAAATCAAAAAAAATAGAAACGCAAATTTTTTCATCTAATTTCTTCCCATTCTTTAGAAGCCGATTTATTTGCAAAAATAACGCTTAATGCATTCGAAAGCCAAAGAAAAAATATTTTCCAATGTCCGTATTTTCTGTATCGCCGCGGCGATTCGTAAACTAAACAATTTTTATTGTAAAAGATTTTGCCTCTTTTACGCAAGCGCTTGAATAATTCAAAATCTTCACCGGCAATTAGATTTTCGTTGTATTTCCCGAATTCGAAAAAATCATTACGACGTAATACTTGGCATTCGCCACGTCCCATTCCCAAACCGATAAGATTTAATAAACCGAAGTAGGAATTGTAAAATCCGGTAAAAAATTTATCTACGAATTTTTCGTCCTCGGGGAAAACTTTAACAGGGCAAGTCATTGCAA
>CAYZGB010000193.1:0-3345 GCA_964477915.1 uncultured Melioribacter sp.
CGGCTGAAAGATATTCTTGAAAAAAACGTGTGAATTTTCCGAAATCGTGCGAAGCGCCGATAATAAACGCAACATCTTCAAGAGTTTGCTTATTGATAAATTCATTCAAATTCAGGACTTTACCGGCAACAATAAAACGTGCGTTTTCGGCAACCGAACGTAAATGTTCGCAAAGCGATTTCCCGGGATGAGAATAATATTTATTCGATAAAAACAATTTTCTCTTTCTCTTTTCCGTAAATTTCAAAATAGCCGTTTTTGGTTTTCACTTCCACCGGACGTCCGTTCCGTTCGAAAATAATATCGTCGTATTTTTCGGCAACCCTTTCGATATTTAGCATTAACGGTTGACGTTCGGAAAAATATTCGGCGTTGTAATCGAACAAAATTCCGTTTTCGGTTGTTTGCCCGAGTGGAATTACAGAATTAATGGAAACAAAATCGCATGAATTTTTTTGCTCTATTTCGAATTCACCAACAAATGAAAAGTTTGCAATATTTTCGCTCAAACCCAAAACCGGCGTGTAAACCGATTTGTGTTGCATTAACAAATTTTTAAGTTCGAGCAGTTTTTCGTTCTTGCCAATGTAAGCAAAATATATTCTATACTTCGGCGATTTCAAAAATTCGAAGCGGATTTGTGTTCGCTGTGTAATCAGATTCATTCCCGGTCCTTTAACTTTATTCTTTTTTGTATTAATGAGATTCTGTGCAACAATTGTATTCTTAATCGGGTTCAAAATTCGCAAACCTATTTTCGCTTCTTCAAACGGGAAATATTTCAAATACTCGTTTTCTGCTTTGCTTAATCCGGCTATTGCACCGATAAGTCCGCAAATCGCCGTCCGAGGCGGAACGGAAAACGTAAGCGGTGAAGTGGTTGTGTAAAATTTACGGAAGTGTGCGTATTCCGCCCATACATCGAAAACGATTATTTTATTCAATACGTTTTCTTCCATTTCAATTCCACGAAATTTCACTTACTTTTTCGTCGCCGAAAATCTCTTTCAATTTTTCAATTAAATCGGTATTAACACGTTCGCTTAATTTGTATTCGATTTGTTTTACAGAGCTTTCTACTTTTTCCAGAGCATTCAGCAATTCGTTAAAATTAAGTTTTACTTCCGAAACATCTCTTATTTCTTCGTCCCGTTTTTCGGACTCGATTTTTACCATTTTGTCCAAATCGCCGATGTGGTAATTGTTTTCGTTGTATTCTATTTTCAAAAGCAAACGCGGTTCGTGTCCTGCTTTGCTGCGGGAAATCAAATTTTTGGTTCCGTTCCACATTCCGTCTAAAAGCAAATTTACATCTTCCTCGTCAAGCGATGTATCTTTTGCGGCATTATCGTTAATAATTCCGTAAAAGGCAATTAAAGAGTAAGGCAAAATATATTCTTCGCGGAACGTTTTTTGAGTTGCGCCTGCTTTCGATGCAAAAGCGCCCGTTCCTTTGATGTACTTCAATTCCACTTTGTGAAGCGAACGCCCCATACGGAATTGAACGGGACCAGTTAAAGTTATTGAACCGGTTACGTTTTTTTTGACAACTTTCAAATCAAGCGGAATCGTAGCACCGAAAAGTTTTACGTCGATACATTCTTCAAGGATTTTCTTTTGAATTATTTCTTTCTGTTCGTGAAAGCCTTTGTCGGCTAGGTTTTCCGTATCCTTCAGAAAATCGCTTGCACGCATTTTCGCATCTTGGATTTTACCTTCGTCGTCTGCAATTTCACGTACGAAAATTTCTTTATCTTTGAAATCTTTAAGGTAATCGCGGATTGTTCTTTTAAGACGAACGTCGGTAACAATATTAATTCCTGTTTCCTCGTCGATGCGCGGCTTGTTTCCGTCGAGGGGGTCGCCGTTCGGATTGTTGTCTTTAACGTCGTAAAGAAAAAGCAGTTCGCTTCTGTTTTTAATCGTTCCCATTTTCGTTTTCTCCTTCATTATCTTTTTTGAAATTTTTACTCAAATTCATTCCCAAAACGAAATAGTAACTTATTTCGTCGTTCGAAAGATTCCACTTCGGACCCGAAGCAACCAAATATTCGCTTATTATTTCTTCAAGTTCTCGGTAATAGTTTTTTCCGTATTCTTCCAATTTGTTTTGGATTTCAGGCAAGAGTTTTTCGATAAGTTTTTTGTCCATTTTCAAACCTTTCAGTCTTGCCCGGAAAGGCTGAGAATTTTTTTCGGCGTATTGAATGTTTAACAAAAATTGAGCGAGAACGCCTTCGAGAAAAATCGCCTTTTTAGCAGCGGTATTGAAAAACTCGGAGAATTCGTTAAAGAAATTTTCAACCTTTTGTTTGAGTATGCTTTGTTCGTTGGTGTTGTTTGTTCCTTCCATTTTTCTATCTCCCTTTGAAATTTCAATCAAATCAAGTTTTTTCAAAAAGTTAAGTAGCATAAAACCCTTTAACGTGTTGCCCGTTGTAGAATACCCTTGTGCAAAATCGGTTCGTATTTTTTCAATAATAAAGCTCAAAATAAAATCGTAATCAATCGGACGAGATGAAAATATTTTATTGACTACATCGAGGAAATATTTATCGCTAACGGGATTTCGTTCAACGGAATTGTAAAAGAAATTTCGCAAAATCCCAAAATTAAATTCGAGCGGTTTCTCTCCCGTTTTTTTATTGCCTTCGAAGACAGGAACAAAATAGTTTTTGAAAATCGGGATTTCGTCTAATTCTGATTTCACATCGAAAATCCTTTTAATCCGCGAAGGCAAAACGTCCTCAATAAATTGGACAATGTTAAAAACAGCCCCGTTAATACCTTTTGGCGCGTCGTAAAACAAAAAGTTGAGATTAAGGTAATTTTTAAACTCTCCGGTTAATTCCAATATTTCGTTTTCGTCATTAGTGATGCGACGGATTACCTTTTCTCTAATTTTAGGATTTTTCTGTTCCTCGAAAATCGAGAAAACTTCCTCTTTTTCTTCTTCGTTTGTGCTTACCAAAAATTTCGGAATTAGTAAATACTTATGTCCGTAAAAATTAAAGTTAAAATGCTCGTCCAAAAATCTTTTGCCTTCTTCCAAAATCAATGCACATTCGAGACAGACGGGATAATTCTTCCAAGCGTCGCTTTGACGAAAACCGCCGCTTACAAATCCTTGCTTATCAACCGTGTAAAATTTAAACGTTGAAACAAATCCGTAAACCTCCGCTCTGTTTTTATTACAAACAACACAAAGTTTATCTTTTGCAATCGAGTATTTACCAGTTGTAAAAGAGCTTTTGTAGTAATAATCCTGTTTTGCTTTTTCGAGAAGTATGTTTCTAAACTGCTCGTATTCACCGACATATTTACCGTCAATTTTCAAACTTAAAA
>CAYZGB010000194.1:0-3329 GCA_964477915.1 uncultured Melioribacter sp.
ATTCGATTTCATTTTTGCCGAAATTTTTAATTTTTTCCATTATCTTCATATTAATGTAGCCGTCGTAACCGGTAACTTCCGGCTCAATGTTTTTAAGATAATATTTCTGATACCATCTCATTGCCGATAAAAATTTGTTGGTCTTTCGCCTAAAAACTTTTTTTCGCTCGCCTTCTATTTCAATAATTAATTTCGAAGGGACAAATTTTTTCCCGATTAAATCATCTATCGAAATTGTGCCTTTGTGCCCGATTATTACCAATCGATTTGGCGAACGTTTAGAATCGAAAGAGACTTGAAAATTGCCGTAAAATCCGTTGTTAAATTTCACCGTTGCACCGGCAAAATCATCTACATCTGTATTGTAAAGTAAGTTATCAACATAACCGTGTAACAGTTCAAATTCACCGCCGATGTATCTGAATAAATCAATCATATGCGTTCCCAAATCAAGCAAAGCACCTCCACCCTTGTTTTTATCGTAACGATAATTATCCGAGGGCGGAAAATCAATATGAAAATTAGAGTAAATGGAAATTATTTTTCCGATATATTGATTATCAACAAGTTCCTTTGCTTTTTTGATTAAAGGATGAAAACGAAAAATGTAATTCACTGCAAGTTTAACGTTATTTTCTTCGCAAACTTTTACCATTTCTTTTGCTTGCTCGGAAGTAAGTGCAAGCGGTTTTTCGCAAAGAATCTGCTTCCCTTTTTTTGCGGCTTTTAGAACTTGCTCGTAATGATAATCATTTGACGAAGCAACATAAAGAACATCGAAATCTTGTTCCAAAAATTTATCGAAATCATCAAATGCCGATGCATTCGGTGTTTTTGTTGCAAGCAATTTTGCCCTATGTAAATTGTGTCCGTAAATTGCAGCAACCGAGCTGCGTTTCAAAAAATTTATTGCCGGCAAAAACGAATGTTCAACAATTCTACCAGTTCCCGCAACACCCCAAATAAGTTTTTTGTTTCTTATTCTTCGCATTTTAAAAACCTAATTTTTTCAAAACCATTTTTATTGGTTTGGATTTTTGCATCACATAAAAATGAACCGAAGGAACACTGGCATTAAGTAATTCCTCTGTTTGCTTTGCCGTCCATTCTACGCCGATTTCAAGTACGTGTTTGTCATCGGCTTCTAAAATTTCGTCAATAAGTTCATCTGGAATATCGATATAAAAATCACGCGGAAGCGAATTAATTTGTGCTTTGTTTGTAATGATTTTCAAGCCCGGAATTATCGGCACGTCAATTCCAATTTCGCGAGCAAGTTTTACGTAATTGAAATATTTCTTGTTGTCGAAAAACATTTGTGTTACAATGTAATCGGCACCGGCATCAACTTTGGCTTTGGTAAATTTCAAATCAATTTTCAGATTCGGTGCTTCGAAATGTTTTTCGGGATAACCGGCAACACCAACTGAAAAATTTGTAGGCTGTGCATCGAGTAGCGATTCTTCAAGATATTTTCCGTGATTCATATCGTTGATTTGCTTAACCAAATCAATTGCGTGATGATTTACACTCCGCCCAAAAGCAACCGGCTTTTGATATGCTTGGTCATCGCCTTTAATTGCAAGTACGTTATCAATTCCCAAGTATTGTAACTCGATTAGAAAATCTTCGGTTTCTTCTTTTGTAAATCCGTTACAAATAACGTGCGGGACTGCATCAATATTATATTTGTGTTGAATTAACGCACAAATTCCAAGTGTTCCCGGTCGTTTACGTTTTACTTTAACTTTTAATTCGCCGTTTGGTGTTTCTTCGTAAATTACTTCCGCCGCGTGACTTGTAATATCAATAAATGGCGGATTATATTTTGCCAAATCGTCAAGTACCCTAATTAATTGGGTAAAACTGCCACCACGTTTGGGCGGAATAATTTCGAAACTGATTAAAGGTTCTGTTGCTTTCTCCAAATGTTCTATTACTTTCATTTTGCCACCAAAATTAATTTTTCATTTTTGGGATTATCGAATGAATGAATCATATCGACTTTGAAATACTTTCCTTTAAGCCAATTTACGGTCATATCCTTGTAATGCGGATTCATAAAATGTCCCGATTGTCCGTTCGGTAAAACGATGTAAAAATAATCCGGATTTGAGAAATCGTAAATATAACGCATCGAAGGACCTAATATGTTTTCGAAAGGTTTTGTGAACTTATATTCGGTGTTAAAAACCGTAGTCCCGCCACCGCCGATAGGGAAGGGACCGACATCAAAAATTTTATCAAGCACTGACGAAACCCCGTGAAATGCGTGTTTAAAAGTAATGTAATGTAATCTTCCCCAACGCCAATCGGATACATTATTTCCGAATTTGTTTTGTAATTCCTTAATTGCTTCAAAAAATGAACGACGGATAATATCATCGCGTGTTTCGATTGTTTCAGTTCTTGCAACATCCCAAATCGGATTATTTTTTTGAAACATTATTTCGGTTATTTTTCTGTAGGGTACGTTCGCAAGGAAAATATATTGATTAAATAAATCGGTACCTAAATCATCCTCAAACGCGTTGTGTAATAATCTTAAATAGAAAACGGAATAAATCGCTGCCGATTGGGAAATTTCGCTCATATTAAAATCCCAGTTCGCAAGCAAACTTAATGCTGTTTGTACTTCTTCGGAAAGATTTTTATCGTTTACAAAAGCAGCGGTAATAAAAGGCGTTAATTCACGAGCATAAGGGGAAACAAAATCGTTTTGGTATTTCTCAAAATCAATTACGGAATGTTTTTCTTTCGATTTTAACAATTCTGTAATTCTTTCAATTCTCGATGGCGGTTCCCACAAATTGGAAATATGATATTTGTAATTTTTAATAGTTTTATTGTTTGCCGTTGCAATAAATCCTTGTTTGGGATTAAACATTTTAGGTTGTTCTTCAAAAGGTACAAAACCAATCCAATCGGATTTACTTGTAGTTCCGTCGAAAACAAAAGTTGTGTTGTTCGTTCTTCGAATCGGAAGTTTAACGCCGCAAATGTATCCGATATTTCCTTCCTTATCGCCGTAAACAAAATTTTGTCCTGGTGTAGAAAATAACTTCACACCATTTTCAAAATCGTTCCAATTCTCCGCTTTGTTGATATTCAAAAAGGCGTCCAATTCTCTTGTCGCTTGTAAACCAGTCCACCGCATACTTATCGGTTGATCATTTGTGCCAAACGTGTAAATATCCGAAATTATTGGGCCACGGTGAGTTTCTCTGATATTAAATACAAATGGTTTACCTTTCTTTACGAAAATTGTGTCCGAATAAATTTTTAGATTTTTCCATTCTCCATCTAAATAATATTTTGTTCCGCTGCTA
>CAYZGB010000195.1:0-3324 GCA_964477915.1 uncultured Melioribacter sp.
AAAAAATTGGGAAGTTTTAAAATATAAGCCACGAAAAGTTTTTTTAAGTAAAAATCGTAAAACCCTTTATATTATTGACGAAAAAGGAAATTTAATTTTTGCCAAAAGCAATAACGGTAAATACATTAAGAAATTTCCGTTAAATTTGAACTCGCAAAATATTTACGTTAGCAATGTTGGGAAAAATCTTTTAATTGCCGGTGGAAATAAAATCTTTAGAATTAGAAACGCAAAAAAATATACCGATATTTGTAATTCGAAATTTCCGATTTCTACTTTTGTGAATTTAACTAATGGAAAAATTTTCCTCGGTGATGCGAACGGAAATTTCACTCTTGTAAAATATATTGAACGCAAATAAAATAAAACGGAAGATACGATGAAAGAACCTCTTGTATTGATTGTTGGAAGACCAAACGTTGGGAAATCGACTTTGTTTAACCGACTTACAAAATCGAACGACGCAATTGTTGATGACTTAAGCGGTGTAACGCGCGATAGAATTTACGGCGTTTCGGAATGGAACGGGAAAACATTCCGCGTAATGGATACGGGCGGTTACGTTCCCGAAAGCGATGATTTGTTCGAAAAATCAATTCGTGAACAAGTAAATATTGCTCTTGACGAAGCCGATGCAATTTTATTTGTTGCAGACGGGAAAAACAGATTAAATCCTTTTGATGAAGAAATTGCCAAACTTTTACGAGGCTCGAAAAAACCGGTACTTCTACTTGTTAATAAACTGGATAATCCGCAACAATCGTTATTGATGAGCGAATTTTATGCACTCGGCTTGGATGAAGTGTTCGATATTTCCGCAATCAATGGGAGAAATCTTGGTGATGTGCTCGATAGATTAATTGAATTACTTGATTTTACTGATGAAAACGAACACGATGACGAGCGACTTCGTATTGCAATTATTGGGAAACCGAATGTTGGCAAATCTTCTCTTACCAATGCTTTGCTCGGTTACGATAGAACAATTGTAACCGATATCCCCGGCACAACTCGCGATTCGATTGATTCAATATTAAAGTATTACGGCGAAGAAATTATTTTAGTCGATACTGCGGGTTTGCGGAAAAAATCGAAAATTAAAGAAAATATTGAATTTTACTCAAACGTCCGAACCTATCGTGCTTTAATGCAAAGCGATGTTGCAATAGTTGTAATTGATGCCCAAAGCGGAATTGAAAAACAAGATCAAAAAATAATTGACGAAGCAATTCGTCGTAAAAAAGGATTGATTATTGCAGTAAACAAATGGGATTTAATCGATAAAGATTCAAACACCGCTGCTATTTTCGAAAACGAATTGCGGGAAACCCTTGGCAATGTTGATTTTGCTCCGATTATATTTATTTCCGCACTAACTAAAAAGCGGATTTTCAAATTAATAGAACTTGCCAAAGAAATTTATAAGGAAAGAAAAAAGAAAATTCCCACCTCGAAATTAAATGATGTATTACTTGCAGAGATTCGAAAAAATCCCCCGCCGGCAACTCCAACCGGCAAAGAAGTTAAAATAAAGTACGTAACTCAAGTCGGTGAATATTATCCCATTTTCATTTTCTTTGCAAATCATCCGAAACATATTCCGGATTCTTACAAAAAATTTCTCGAACGACGTATTCGTGAACATTTTGGATTTTTCGGTGTACCGATTAAGATTAGTTTTAAGGAGAAGTGATTTTAGTCCTTCGTCCGTGTCGAAATAGCACAAAAAAATATTTCTCTCCGTCCGAAACTGAACTTTGGTCGGAAGTAACATTCGAAAATCAATTTCGTTCGTAGAGGTTACTTTAGCATTCAGCAAACAATTCATAATTCAGCATTGAATAAAGATTTTTCCTTTTTACTATTAAAGTTAATTTAAAATGAAAAAGGCTGACATTGCTGTCAGCCATTTTCATTTCCATTCGTTAAATGGAGTAAGCTATGAGAACTTTTTATTGCTCTTTTTTTAAGCTAAATCCGTAATCCATTTTTGCCATATTGCTATAAATTTGCCATTGCATTTCTACGTGTGCTTCGGCATCTTTAAGCAAAGCTTTGGCACGATCCGGATGCGCTTTTGTAAGCATACGGAAGCGGTTTTCTTTGTAGAGATAATCTTGCAATGGGATCTTCGGTCCTTTGTAATCCAGTTTCAATGGATTTTTACCGAGTTTGAGATTATCGGGATTGTAGCGGAAGATTGGCCAATAACCGCTTTCGACAGCAAGTTTTTGATGGTGCATTCCGTCACCCATATCGTAACCATGCTCGATGCAATGGCTGTAAGCAATAATAATTGAAGGACCATCGTAACGTTCGGCTTCAACAAAAGCTTTTACGGTTTGTGTATCGTTTGCACCCATTGCAACTTGTGCAACGTAAACGTTTCCGTAATTAATTGCCATACGAGCTAAATCTTTCTTCGGCAACGGACGACCAGCAGCAGCAAATTTTGCAACTGCACCAAGTGCCGTAGCTTTCGATTGCTGTCCACCGGTATTCGAATAAACTTCCGTATCGAGAACAAGAATATTAACATTTTTACCCGAAGCAAGTACGTGGTCAAGACCGCCGTAGCCAATATCGTAAGCCCAGCCGTCGCCACCCATAATCCATACGGAACGGGTAATTAAGTAATCTGCAATCGGAAGCAATTCTTTTGCAACAGGATTATCGCCCATTGCATTTAATTTATCTTTAAGTTGAGCAACTCTTTCGCGTTGTTCTTTAATTTCAATTTCGGTTTTTTGTGGAGCAGTAATTATTGCTTCAACAAGTTCAGCACCTATTTCATCTTTAATTCGTGAAAGAAGTTCAATTGCATGTTCACGATTCTTATCAATTGCAAGACGCATTCCCAAACCGAATTCCGCATTATCTTCGAATAATGAGTTATTCCATGCCGGACCGCGACCTTCCTTATTTACAGCCCAAGGTGTTGTTGGCAAGTTACCACCGTAAATTGATGAACAACCGGTAGCGTTTGCTATTACCGCTCTATCACCAAATAATTGCGAAACAAGTTTTACGTAAGGAGTTTCACCACAACCAGGGCAAGCACCGGAAAACTCAAACAACGGTTGTAAAAACTGGCTTCCTACTACAGAATCGACACGTAATTTTGTTCTGTCAAATTCCGGTAAGTCAAGGAAGAATTTGAAGTTTTCTCTTTCTTGTTCACGCAATGGAATTTGAGGTGCCATATTAAGTGCTTTTCTTTCCGGATTTTGTTTATCCACTGCGGGACAAACTTCTACGCAAATGCGGCAACCGGTACAATCTTCAACTGCAACCTGGATTGTGTAAGCGTTTCCTCTAACTTCT
>CAYZGB010000196.1:0-3317 GCA_964477915.1 uncultured Melioribacter sp.
CCATTTATGGGAATTGTTGGGTATGCACAATTAATCGAAGAAACTGCCGAAAACAAAGAGCAAAAACAGATGGCATCAAATATTTTGGCAACCTCCCGAAGAATGATTAATACATTATCGAATATTTTGGACTTAACCAAAATCGAATTTGACGAAGAAGAGATAAATTTGAAAGAAATTAAACTAAATTCTCTTATCAGTAACTTGGCTGAAAATTTCCGTTATCCCGCAGAAAATAAAAAATTGAAATTCACGGTTTCATTACCCGAATCTCAAATTGTTGCAATTTCCGATGAAAAAATGTTAACCGGAATTATTAATAATTTATTAAATAATGCTGTTAAATTTACCGAAAAAGGAGAAATACAAATTTCTCTTAAACAAAAAGATGATAATTTTGTTATTGAAGTAAAAGATACCGGAATAGGTATCCCAAAAGAAAAACAAGATATTATTTGGCATGAATTTAGGCAAGTTAGTGAAGGTAAATCGAGATTATTTCAGGGAACCGGAATAGGGCTAACAATTGTTAAAAAATATACAGAAATGCTTGGTGGTAAAGTTTCATTAATTAGCAATATAGATGAAGGTTCTACGTTTGTTATTAGAATCCCTATTAATGCTAAAATTAAAAATGGAGGTAGGAAAAGAAAATGGGAAATGTAAATGAGAAAAAGAAATTGTTGTATGTTGATGATGATTTATTGTCTCTTGAATCTATTCAAAAATTATTAAGGTATGAGTATGATATTGATACAGCCTCCAATGTTGAAAAAACTCTTGAATTAGTGGATAGAAATAATTACGATGCGATTTTAATGGATATTGGACTAATAGGTGATATTGACGGTATTGAATTAACAAAAATGATTAAACAAAGAGGAAATTATAAAAAAATCCCTGTTATTGCTTTAACTGCTTATGCTTCGAGGAAAGATAGAGAATACTTCTTAAATCACGGACTTGATTATTACATTGCTAAACCATTTTTTAAAAAAGATATACTAAAATTATTGGACGAAGTTTTCAATTCAGAATCAGAGGCGAAAACTAACAGTGAATGATTTTACTAAGTTAAATTATTTCCTTTTCATTTAATTTTTCTCCGTTTGAAAGTAATTTCGGTCAGTAAAAATCAAAATTTTTTCCTTTGTCAAGGAAATAATCTTTTATATTTTTTGAACGTGATTTTTGAAATGTTTACGGTGTTAGGGAATCCGGTGAAAATCCGGAGCTGCCCCGCAACTGTAACGGACTTTTAAGCCGGTTGCATTATGCCACTGTTCCGTTGGAATGGGAAGGCGCAATTCGGTGTCCGAAGCCAGGAGACCTGCTGTAAACGATTTTATCAACCTTCGCGGGAAAGGTGTGATAGAAGAGCCGAATAATCTTCTCTTTTATCATTTCAAGTCGTTTACAATCCGGGTAATTCCCTACGCCGTTAATTGTAAAAATAAATTAGATTAAAATGAAACAATTAACGGTTGTATTATTATTTTTAAGTGTTACGATTATATTTGCACAGTCCGATCCTTATGCCGATAGCGTTGTTTATTTCCAAAAAGGCATTGGAGATTACGCAAATCAAAATCCGCCTTATTTCCCCGATAACGTTCTCGGCGAGCCAAGCAGAACCGCAACCGATACAATTCCCGAAACATCGCCTTACGAAATTTGTTCGCTTGGACTTGGCGGAGAAATCATTTTGAAGTTTACTAATAACGCTATTGTTGATGGTGAAGGAGTTGATTTTACTGTTTTCGAAAATGCTTTTATAATTCTTTACGGTGCGAGAGCCGGTGAAATTTTTGCCGAGCCGGCAAAAGTTGCAGTAAGTAAGGACGGGATTAATTTTTACGAATTTCCATTTGATTCATTAACACTTGTAGGACTTGCCGGAAAAACTCCTACACACGGTTATGCCGATCCGACAAACCCGGATTCTTCCGGTGGCGATTCGTTTGACCTTTCCGTTGTTGGGTTGGATACCGCCTATTATGTAAAACTTACCGATGTTACCGAAATTATTATGGATACTTCACATCCTTATTTCGACCCAACTGCAAACGGCTTTGATTTGGATGCAGTTGTTGCAGTTCATTCATCCACAGTAACTGGCGTAAATTCGGATGTAGGGAATGATAGAATTTCATTTACTCTTTCTAATCCGTTTCCAAATCCGTTATCGCTTTCTTCAAAAGCAAGTTTAAGTCTAAAAATAAAGGCGAAAGGCGAAGTCCGGTTTACAATCTACAATATTCTCGGTGAGAAAATTTATTCCGAAAAATATTTTGCAAATGGGAATTATGAACAAGTAAGCCTACCGCTTAATTTTTCTTCGTCCGGTGTTTATTTCATTATGGCGGAAAATAAAGGCAAGGTTCAACGAAGAAAAATTGTAATTGTAAAATAGATGAGAACATTAATTGTGTTCATATTGCTTTTTAATTTTTCAGTAGGATTTTCTCAACAAATGCGAATTCGTGTAGTTGACGAAAAAGGCTCACCTATTGCCGAAGCGGTGGTTAACGGGACAAATAAAACAACAATTACCGATAGAGAAGGATATTTTAACGGTGCAATTTTTCTTAACGATTCATTAATAACCGTAACTCACATTGCGTATTTGCCAATGAAAATTAAAGTAAAAGAAATGTTGGCAAAGAAAAAAATCATCTTACGTAAAAAAGTTTTTAGAACAAAAGAAGTAAAAATAAATAGCAAACATCCCATTGAAGAAACAAGCATAAAAATTGATGAAAAACTTAAGTCCAAATATTCGGCTATTGTTGATGCCATACGTAACGAAACTCCTTTGTTTGTTAAGGATTATGGAAGTTATGCGGGTTTGAAAACCGTCTCTTTCCGAGGACTTTCGAGCGAAACAACATTGGTTTTGTTTAACGAAGCAAGAGTGAATGATTTACGAAGCGGTGCATTTAATTTTGCAAATGTCGGAATTAATTCACTTGATGAAATCGTATTTAACGAAAATTCTCTCGACGGAAATATTTCTGCCGGTGGCGTAATTAATTTGATTTCCGGTGTTACTTCAAATAAAAACAATGCAATGTTTGGCTACTCTTATTCCAATTTGAAATCGCAGCAAATTTACGGAAAAGGGAATTACAATTACGGCAAGCTCTCCGCTTCTGTTAACTTCGAACGCTCATTTTCACCGAATGAATTTCCTTATAAATTCGAAGGAAAAACATTGCGGAGAGCAAATGCCTTTTATGATAAAGATTTTTTAAGTGGTTCGTTAATTTATTCAAGCGAAAAACTATTTGCAAAAATTTATGCTCATTATTCTTCTT
>CAYZGB010000197.1:0-3309 GCA_964477915.1 uncultured Melioribacter sp.
AAATATTCTACGCAAAAAATAATTAGAATAAGAAATGCTGTAATAAATATTTTATTTATTCCCTTTACACTTGGGCGAAAAATCGGGGAGGAAATAATTTGCCGATTTTGCGTAATCGATCAGTTGGGAATTTAATTTGCTTTCGATTTGTTCGTTGTAAATTTTTGCCGAAGCGGCCGAGCCGTAAACCGAGCCGACGTGGAAAAACAATCCAATGCCGGCAAGAATAAATCCCGCAGTTTGTTTATTGTTGGAAAATTTCCAAGCCGAAAGCCCGTAAAATAAAGCGGTTGCTACGAAAGACGTAATGCCGTCCGAATAATTTTCCGTGTAAATTTTACCGGCACCGGGAAAAACGACAGAAAGCAAAGCCGCAGTTGTTGGATTTTTCTTCTGCAAGTGTCTCGCCTTGTAATAAAAGGTTGAAATGTCGTTTGCTTCATCATAAGGATAAAGCGAAAGCAATTTCGAAGAATCCGGTAAATTATCTTTATCCGTAATAAACAGCGAGAAGTATTTCAGTTTAAGTAATTCACGTGAATAGTTTTCGGGGAAAGGTTCACGAATATTTTCGGGAAGAAAAAAATAATTGTAATTTCCTCGAATAAATTTCGTTTTGTAAAACTCGCAAATCGATTCGCTTTGCAAATCGGAAAAATGAAACAACGCACGGAAATAATCTTCCGCTTCGTCAAAGCGATTTATTTTACGGAGGCTTATTCCGGCGAATAATCGTAAAGTGTCGTTAGGGACTTGTGTTAAAATAGTACGGTATTCATCGAAAGCACGCAAGTAATCTCCGGAGCAAAAAAGATGGTTGGCGAATTTAAGTCTGTTTTGATAAGTGAAAAAAGGATTTTTTGTTTGCGAATAATTTATTGTTGTAAAGGTTAGTAATATTAACAATAAAAATCTTTTCATATTATCTTTAAGAATTTTCATTTGTTGAAAATTAGCGACGTTGTTGTAACATTTTTACACTTAATCAACTTTTTTGATTTTCTTATCTCTTTTCAACTTCCAATATTTAGCATACTTCATAAACACACCGCATGATGAAGTAAAGGCAAGAATAAATCCTTCCTTGCCATCAAGAAAACCGAGTTTAAAAAAATACATTGTAACAAATTTGTTTAAAGCAAAAATAGGGGAAAGAACAAGCGGATAATTTTTACCTTTATCGAAAATCTGTTTGCCTTGCAATGTGCTGTAGCGATTTATTTTTTCACATTGTTTTTCGAGCGTTGGATAAGTGTGATGATAAAACACCGCATTAAGTTTAGGCTTTTCGCCTTCAATCAAAACCGTTTCGTGAACCGGTGCGTCGTTGTAATTGCCGTAGCGTTTGTTGAAAATACGCAACTTAAATTCATTACCCCAACCGGAATGATTTATCAATTTGCCCAGATAAAACGATTTTATTTGAACCTTGTACGCCTTGTGTTTTCCATTGGCAACGGCATCCTTAATAATTTCAATACTTTCGGGCGATACCTCTTCATCGGCGTCAATAGATAAAATCCAATCATGCGAAGCGGAATTTACGGCAAGTTGCTTTGTCTTTCCGTAGCCAAGCCATTTTGTTTCAACAATTTTACAGCCGTAGCGTTTGCAAATTTCGAGCGTTGCATCGGTCGAGCCGCTATCAACAACGACAATTTCGTCCGTCCAGTGCAACGATTTCAAACACCGCTCGATGTTCGCTTCTTCATTTTTCGTAATTATCACTGCGGAAATTTTAGTCATCTCAAAATTCCGTTTAATGTTCTTTTAATTTTGCCTTTAATCAAATCGCCTTGCGAAAGTTGAACTTCCGGTAGCCTTCCGGTAAACGGTTCGCAACGATGTAAAAATTTTTGAGTAAATGTTCCCGCGGTTATTCCCCACTTGTCAATAAACTTGTAGTAGCCTTCTTTTTTTTGTTTTAATTTTTTAGTCGATTTCGAAGCAAAATGATAAACACGACTTTTCCCCAATCCTTTGAAATACCTAACGCCGGCTTGCCAAAGTTTCATTGAAAAATCCGGGTCGGAATACATTCCTGGCGAAAATTCAATGCTGTAACCGCCTACCAAATCCCAAACATTTTTGTGAACGACATTCGGTGGCCAAGTTGCACCGCTCCAATCCGTTTTTTCCAATTTTGAAAAATTTTCGAGCAGTTTCGTTTCGTCAAACGTTGATAAATCATTTCCGCAATTAAATTCGATTGCACATTTGTTGTTGGTTTGCGGCTCAATCATCGTTGCCGAAAGGAAGAACAATTCCGTTCCGAGCGATTTTATTTCGTCGAACAAAAATTTATCCCAATCGGGCAAAGCATACATATCGTCGTTCATATAAACAATGTAATCGGTTTTAACAAGTGTTCTCGCCGCGTTCATTCCGTAGCAAATTCCGGCATTCTGTTTCGAGTAAGTGTAAGTAAGTCCTTTATTTTCAAGCCAATCGAGAGTTCCGTCGTTTCCTTCGTTAGCGTGCACAATTATTTGATGATTAAAATGCGAATTCCGTTCAATGCTTTCCACACAAAGCTTTAGATAATCGAGATTATTCCACGTCGGAATTAAAATCGAAAAAATTTCATCGCCGTTAAATTTACCTTGATTTGATTTTATTTCCATTGTTAATTCAATTCGATTACTTTGTAATTGTCTTCGCCGTAAGGATGATCCAAACCGAACTCGGTGTGGAATTTACCTTTCGCAATCTCTTTTTTCTTTTGCTGATAATATTCGTAATTCGCTTGTTCTTTTACGCCGGCATTGGGAATAACCGATTTTTCGTGCCAAAGGTGAATTGTAAATTCTGTGCGGAACGGGTTAAATCCCGCAACGCCCGATTTGTAAAGCCTTCTGCCCAAATCGTCATCTTCTGCTCCCCAACCTATAAAGCGTTCGTCGTAGCCGTTTATTTTTTCGAAATCATCACGATTAATTGCACAAAAGCCTCCACGCAATCGCGGTTGATTAGTTAAACGGAATTTGTGCAACCAAAAATAAATTTTGTCCTTTCTATATTGCTTTTCGACATACTCAATCTCGTCATCTTCAATAAAATCAAGGTATTCGTAATCTTTAACAACTTCTTCCGTTACAAGTTCGCTTTTTTCTTTGGGAACCCAAATCGGCATTCCGGTTAAAAATCTTTTACTGTGTGCATTCTTAATAAATATTTTTAGTAGATTGCGAGTGTGTATTAAATCCTGGTCAAGAAAAACAAGCAGTTCGCCGCTTGCAACACGAACACCGTTATTCCTCGTTTTGGCAAGACGAAATCCGTTATGTTTTTGCGTTACGAATTTTACAG
>CAYZGB010000198.1:0-3204 GCA_964477915.1 uncultured Melioribacter sp.
GTTGTATTTTGTAAATAAATCTCCTATTGCGTAAAACATTATTGAAGGGGCTGGAAAAAGAGAATTAAACGGAAGAATAAATTGGAATAGCACAACATAAATTAGAACAAACCACAAGAATACTTTTGCAAAAATTTTATATCCGGTAAAATCAGTCATAAAAAATATCCGAAAATTGATTTTCTTAAATGTAACTTCAAAATATATTTAAACTTAACTCTCTTTGCAATTAGTATTTTGAAAAAATAAAGAATTATGTTCAAATGCTCGTTGCGAAGAATAAAAAAATGATAGGGAAAACTCCGAATACTCTGAACTTAAAATTACATTTACTACTATGCTAAAATTCAGCCTATAAAGTTTATAGCTTAATACAGATATTTTTTTAGTAAGCCGTAGTAATATCAACAATAATTTCGTCTTGAATTTCTCTCCAATATTCGGCACCATGCGAATTAAAATGAAATATCATCGAAAGAATTACATTTTTTCCGCTTAATGTTGTTAAGTAACCGGAGATTGCGGAAATGCCATTGAGTGTGCCGGTTTTGCCGTGGAAGTTATTTTTTAATCCAAATCCTACAAGACGTTCTTCCAATGTGCCGTCTAATCCAGCCGAGGCAAGTGAAGAATAAAACGTGTTAAAATTTTCGGGGTCATCGTAAATTGTTTTTAGTAGCTCTACTACGGCATTTGCGGTAAATTTGTTTTTACGCGAAATTCCTGAGCCGTCAAACAATTTAATTTCTTGTAAAGGAAGTTTATTTTTTATCAAAAATTTTTTTATTGCATTTATTCCTTCAATAGGATTTCCCGGACAATTACAAAATTCAGCCCCAAGTGTATTCAATATTATTTCCGCCAAAAAGTTGTCGCTTTCCTTATTTGTTTTTTCAATTATTTTTTCAAGTGTAACGGGAAGCGAAAATAAGAGATAAGATGAATTTTTGTTTTTTTCTGCTTTTGGTAAGCCCGTAATTTCAATTCCATTGGTTTGCAACTTTTCGTAAAAGATATTTGCAATAAAAAGAGACGGATTATCGATAAACGAACTAAACGTGTAAGTGTGCTTGCTTCGTTTAATTTTTCCTTTTATTGTAATTGAAATTTCCTTCGGTTTAGTGTCTAAATTTATTCTTGGAATGTGGAATCTTTTAGAAAATTTTGCAAGAAAATTTACTTTGTAAAATTTTGATTTCGGAAAAATTTTGTAGTTGTACGGTTTACCATTTTGTTGCGGAATAAAACTAATTCTAATTTCGTTTCGGTTAATTACCGCTGCATCAATTGGTGGTGTAATTACTTCGCGTTGATATTTACCGTAAAATTCTTCAATAAAATCTTTGTTGAAATAAGAATTGTCACAAATAATATTCCCGTTGATTTTTCGTATCCCCATTTCATTAAATAAAACGGCAATACTATCCAAAGTTGAGTCTTTAACAAACGGATTTGCAAAAGTTTTTATTACAATGTCGCCATTAATAATTCCATTTACGGGATTTTTTGTCGAATAAAAATTCAAAGCTAATTTGAAATTTTTACCTAAACTTTTTAAAGCGGTTGATGTAGTAAAAAGTTTAACGGTTGATGCGGGTGAGAGTAAAAGATGTGAATTTTTTTCGTAAATGGTTTTGTTTGAATCGGCATCTATTATTTTAATACCGACTTGGTTTAACCCGTTTACGGATGTTAAAATCGAATCTATTTTATTACTTAAAAAACTTTGTGCGAATGAAAAATTGCTTAAAATTAATATGATTGATAAAAATTTTTTCATTCGGGAGCAAAATTAGAAAATGGCAAAATTATATTATTTGGATTGAAAGACAATTTTGCCGTCAACAATAGTGTAAAGTACTTTTGTATTGAGAATTTCATCATCCGGTACTTTTGTAATATCCTGCGAAAGAATAGTTAAATCGGCAAGTTTACCCGGACGGATTGAGCCGAGAATATCATCTTTGAAAACAGCATAAGCACCGTTAATCGTGTATGATTTAAGTGCTTCCATTCTTGTCATTTTTTGTTCGGGGAAAAATTCTTTTCCGTCTTTTGTTTTCCGTGTTACGGCAGCGTAATAATTTGCAATTGGGTCGAGTTTTTCAACGGGCGAATCAGTCCCATTTGCAATAATAGTTCCGTAATCAATCAAATTACGCCAAACGTAAGATTCGTTTTTTGCACGTTGATAGCCTAATCTTTCAATAACAAACGGAGCATCGGAAGTTGCATGAATAGTTTGCATTGCAGCAATAATTCCAAGTTTTGCAAATCGTGGTTGATCTTTTTTTGTTACGTGTTGTGCGTGTTCAATTCTCCAACGTAGCGAGTGCGAATCTATTTCGGGATGTTTTTCGAATGTTCGTTCGTAAACATTTAATATTTCACGATTTGCTTTATCGCCTATTGCATGCGTACAAAGTTGAAATCCGTCCTTAATGGCAAGTTCGGCAACTTTTGCAATTTCGCTCGGTGGCGTAACACTCATTCCTTGCCAACCGGGTAAATCGGAATAATCGCTAAGCATCCAAGCACCACGTGAGCCAAGCGCACCATCTGCAAATTGTTTAATTCCACGTACGGTTAAAAATCCATGTCCATAGTTGATTAGTTTATATTCGGGCAGTTTTTCTTTCATGGTTTTGTAATTATCGTAAACCATTACATTCAAACGTAATTTCAATAAATTACTATCGGCAAGTGTTTTGAAAAAATCTATTGTTTCAAAATCCGAGCCGGCATCGTAAAACATTGTTATGCCGTTTTTAATTGCATCATTCATTACGGCGTTAGCTTGTTTTTTCATTATTGAATAACGTTTTTGAGGCGGAAGTTTTTCGAACGATTTATTGTAAACTTCTTCAATTAGTTGCATTGCATTTTCACGAAAAACACCGGTTAAAACTCCCGAACTGTCGCGTACAATATCTCCACCTTTCGGGGAAGGTGTTGTTTTGTTAACGCCGGCAAGTTGCATTGCTTTTTTGTTAGCTATTAATGCATGTCCGCTGGCATGTACAAGCATTACGGGATTAAAAGGCGTTGCTTTACTTAACTGATCGTTATACGGATAACCGTTAAAACTTTTCATTGGTGGTTCTACCCATTTTTCCTGATGCCAACCGCGTCCTATTATCCATTCACCGGGCATTGCCTTATCTGCAGCATCGGAAACCATGGTTATTATTTCTTGCCAATTAT
>CAYZGB010000199.1:0-3183 GCA_964477915.1 uncultured Melioribacter sp.
ATATGACAATATTGATTTATCGGCTGCTACCGGACATAATGTTGTTGTAATGAATACGCCTGGACAAAATTCCAATGCTGTTGCTGAACTTGCCATAGGACTTATGGTTTATGCAGCTCGCGGATTTTTTAACGGAAAACCTGGGACGGAATTAAAAGGTAAAACTCTTGGAATTCACGCTTACGGACACGTTGGTCGTCTTGTAGCAAAAATTGCAAAGGATGGTTTTGGTATGAATGTTTCGGCTTTCGATCCGTTTATTATTAAAGATAAAATTGAAGCGGACGGTGTAAAGGTTTACGAAAATGTTGATGAACTTTACGAAAACAATCAATATATTTCAATACACATTCCGTCAAACGAACATACCAAAAAATCAATCAATTATGATTTGCTTTCTTTAATGCCAGCTAATGCAACACTTGTTAATACTGCAAGAAAAGAGGTAATAAACGAAGATGATATTGTTAAAATTTTAGGTGAAAGAGACGACTTCAAATATGTTTCCGATATTGCACCGGATAACTCAGCATTGTTACTTGAAAACTTTCCGGGAAGATGCTACTTTACGCCTAAAAAAATGGGTGCACAAACTGCGGAAGCAAATATTAACGCTGGAATAGCCGCTGCTAATCAAA
Organism: uncultured Melioribacter sp.; assembly: GCA_964477915.1. Taxonomy (GTDB): domain Bacteria; phylum Bacteroidota; class Ignavibacteria; order Ignavibacteriales; family Melioribacteraceae; genus WGAL01. The sequence continues at coordinate 639 of CAYZGB010000199.1, forward strand.
TAGTTAATTATTTTAAAAATGGCGATATAACTTTTCAAGTAAATAAATAATTCTTTAAGCCTTCACATTAATTTGTGGAGGCTTTTCTTCAATAATAAATAAGGTTTAAAAATGATTTCAATTTTACTTGGTGTTATTGTTGTTTTGCTTCTTGTTTTAATTTATTTTCAATTTAAATCTCAAAACGAAAAGAAATTAGACGAAGAAACAATTGTTAAATATTTCGATTCTCTTTACGAAAAATTGCGATCCGAATTTTCAATCAATAGAGAAGAATATCAAAAATCGTTCAAAGAGCAACGAACGGAACTTGAAAATAAATTCGATAATTTTTCCGGTAAACAACAAACGCTTTTCGAAAAATTTGAAGAGCGAATTGATAAAAATTCTACTCGTAACGAGGCGAGGTTCGATAAGTTCGAAGAAAGAATTGACAAATCAGCAAAAGCAAGTGAGGAACGCTTTGATAAAATCGAAGAACGCGTTACCGGTGATTTGAAGGAAATCCGCGAGAACAACGAAAAGAAACTCGATGAAATTCGCGGAACGCTTGAAAACGCCTCTAAACAACAAAGCGATTTGTTCGAAAAATTTGAACAACGCTTAAACTTATTGGTTAAAGAAAATGACGAAAAAATGAGAGGCATTCAAAAGCAGATTGATGAAAAGCTGAATGAAATTCGTGAAAACAACGACAAGAAACTTGAAGAAATGCGGAAAACAGTTGATGAAAAACTTCACGATACACTTGAAAAACGGCTTGGTGAGTCGTTCAAACTTGTAAGCGAGCAATTGGAAAACGTTTCGAAAGGTTTGGGCGAAATGCGTAATCTTGCAACCGGAGTAGGGGATTTGAAACGTGTTTTAACAAACGTAAAAACCCGCGGAACTTGGGGCGAAGTTCAACTCGAAAAACTTATCGAGGAAGTTCTAACACCCGAGCAGTATGCAAAAAATATCGAAACAAAAAAGGGAAGTCGTAAACGAGTTGAATTTGCAATAAAGATGCCCGGGAATAGTAGAGACGAATCGGTGTGGATGCCGGTCGATGCAAAGTTTCCGCTTGAAGATTACCAACGTTTGAAAGATGCACAGGAAAAAGCCAATATGGAAGAAATTGAACGGGCAAAAAAAATGTTGCAGGAAAGAATTAAACAACAAGCGAAAGAAATTCAAGAAAAATATCTTAATCCGCCCGAAACAACTGAATTTGCAATAATGTTTTTGCCAATGGAAGGACTTTACGCCGAAGTGTTAAGCATTCCAGGATTGTTTGATTTTGTTCAACGAAATTACCGCGTTACTATGACTGGACCAACGAATTTTCTTGCACTTCTTAATAGTTTGCAAATGGGTTTCCGCACGCTTGCAATTCAAAAACGTTCGAGCGAAGTTTGGAAATTGCTTGGCGTGGTTAAAACCGAGTTCGGGAAATTCGGAAATTTGCTCGAAAAAACACAGCTGAAACTTTCGCAAGCAAGTAAGCAAATTGAAGATGCGGCAAGGAAATCGAGAACCATTGAACGAAAACTGCGTAACGTGGAAGCACTTCCTACGAATGAAACGAATAATTTGTTAAGTAGCGGGGAAGAGGATATTGTCGTTGAATAATCTTGTCTTCCGCAAACTTGCATTACTCAACCCACTGATTTTATTGCTTTTTCTGTTGATAACAGTAAGCGGTAGCTATTCGCAATATTTGTCAAAGCGAAAATACAAATCGGATTTTGTAACTAAAGTAGCAAAAGAAAATTATTTAAAATCATTAAATGAAAAAATTGAAAATTATTTTGCTACACCGTATAAAATTAACGTAAAGAAATGGGATAAATTATTTTACGAGTTAAGCGTTGATTTAATCCGTTCACCGAAAATTGAAAATGCTTTACGTTTTGTAATCAACAAAATCGATACGGTTGACGAAATCCTTACTGTTCGGGCAATTTTAACTGCACGAGCGTTGTATCCATTGAAATTTAAAGACGAGATGGACTCACTTTTCTATAAAACAAAGCGATACCAAACCGCATTGTATGCCTTTCATTATTTGTATTTTGCGGATAGTTCGAATTACAAAAATAGGTTTTCGCAATTACAAAAACGTTTCAGCTCGGAAAAATTGCAGACGCAATTAACGGAAAAATTTATTTTGCAAACATCAAAATTTTTTAATCAAAAGGAACTCGAAAAAATTTTCTCGTTGGAGTTTCTAAAAGGTCATCTTGTAATTTTTACAATTCTTCGCCACAATCGGAAAATTCCGGGATTGACAATTATTCGAAAACCAAATGGCGAGTTTTTAATGGAAAAAGATTCGCTTTGGGCAATCCCGCAGCTTGCATATTCCGTTACAAATTTCCCTTATTATTTGCTTGATGGCAACACGCCGCAAGGACTTTTCTCTTTCGAGGGATTTTACCGTTCCGATAAAAAATCGATTGGCCCAACGCCAATCCCGATAATCCGTTTACCTTTCGAAAGCAATGCGAAAAAGTTTTTTAACAACGGAATCGATTCGGTAATGAATTAAGATACTTATTCCAAA
>CAYZGB010000200.1:0-3177 GCA_964477915.1 uncultured Melioribacter sp.
GAATTATCAATCGAAGGAATTAGACGCTCGGCAGAACTTGAAGAAGAATATCATACGCAAATTAAAATTCATCCCGTAAACTTGTATTTGTTCAACAACGACGAACGCTTGCGAATTGAACCGCACGAAAAAGGATTTAAGATAGGCAACAAACGCAAAATTTACACCGAGCCGGAACTTTTGGAAATGTTGGATTCCGCTCCCGAAAAATTCAGTCCCGACGTTATTTTCCGTCCTTTGATGCAAGATTTGATTTTTCCGACAGCGGTAATTATTGCCGGCGAAAACGAAATGAATTACTTCCCGCAAATAATTCCTTATTATGAATTTTTCGAAATGGAAGCTCCCCTACTCTACCCGCGTGCATCGGTTACCATTAACGAAAATTTCCTTCAAAAAAAGATTGACAATTACCATCTGGAATACGAACACATTTTTGCACTCACGGAAAATGAACTAATTGAAAAAATTCACCGATTGTCATCCTCGCTGGATATTGATAAAATTTTCGCACAAGCTGCTTCCGAGTTCGATTTGACAATGGATTCACTTTCGGAAAATCTTGTTGCAATTGACAAATCGCTAAAAGAACCGGTTGAGGAAGTCCGTGCCGGATTAATGAAACTACTGGAAATATTGAAGGAAAAATCGAAAACATCCGGAAACAAGCAAGAGCAAAATATTGTTCGCCACGTGAAAATGCTTAAAAATCAATTTATGCCGAATGGTAAATTGCAGGAAGACGTAATTAATTTTTCCTACTTTGCGAATTTCTACGGATTGGATTTTCTCAAATATATTTTCGAGCAAATTTCCGTAAACAGATTCGAACATCAAATAATCACTATTTAACGGCGGGAAATTGATTCGGAATTACTTTTATTTATTAAGAAATGCAAAAGAATTGAATGCCTTACTTCGTGGCAGAAAAATAATAGATATTTACACGCAAGAAAAGAACAAGCTTTTTTTTCAGCTCAACGAAATTAAGGACGAATGCGAAACCCTTGTAATTTCGGCGGATTTTCAACGTCCTTACATTTACTTAAAGAAAAATCACCACAAAGCAAAAAAGAATGTTGCCGAATTTTGCCTCGACATTTTACCGCTTGAAATCAATGGATTTTCCATTTCGATTAACGATAGAGTAATAAAATTAAGTACTTCCGCCATTGATATTTTTCTTTTGGTTCGCGGACCTAAAACAAACGTACTTTTTGTTAAGCAAGACGAATGGATTAAATCCTTTAAGAAAAAAGGCGATGAAGAAGAGATTAAACTTGTGGTTAATGAAATTAACTTAAATGAATTTACTTTAGATGAGAAACTTTACTACAAAAAATTAACCGACGAATTCGGAAGTTCGACAATTGACGAAGCAATTGAAAAATCGTTACGAAAAAAATTCCCGCAAATTAACAAAGAAATTTTGCTACAATTACATACGCGTTCCAGTCAAACAATCGCGGAACTACTGAAAATATTGGACGAAATTATTTACGGTGAAATTGCGGTTGTTTTAACTAACGAAAAAAAAGTGAAATTATTTCCTGCCAATTGGATTAAAGAAACCGAACAAATCGAAGAACAATTTATTACAAAAAATTTTAACGAAGCACTAAACAAATACATTTCGTTAAATTATAAATTCAGTTCCTTTTCACGGCTTTATTCCGAAATCGAAAAAAAATTAAATCGCGATTTGGAATATTTTTCCAATAAACTGAATAATTTGAAAAGCAGAATTGAGCGTGGGCGGAAAGATGAAGAGTACAGAAAGAAAGCCGATTTGTTAATGGCAAATCTTCACCTTGTAAAAAAAGGAATGAAAGAAATTGTGTTGAACGATTTTGACACAGGTGAAGAAATTGCAATAAAGTTGGATGAGAAAACTTCCCCAGTTCAAAATGCCGAAAAATATTACGAAAAAGCAAACGACGAAAAAACGGAATTCGAAAAATCCAAACAATTACTTGCCGTCGCCAAAGAAAAATACGACGAACTTTTGGAAATAAAACGTAAACTTGTTAGTATTGACGATGTAAAAAGTTTGCGTAAAATAAAAGAGAAATTAAAATTGGAAGAAAAAACGAAAAGAGAAAATATTGGCGAAACAATTAAGTATCGCAAATTTTTAATTGACGGGAAATACACTGTTTTTGTCGGAAAAGATGCCAAAAGCAACGACGGACTTACTTTCAAATTTGCAAAGCAGAACGATTTGTGGTTTCACGCGCGTGGTGTTTCCGGCTCTCACGTTGTTTTAAGAATTGAAAACACCAAGGAAGCGGTTCCAAAATCGGTTTTGAAAAATGTAGCCTCGATTGCCGCTTATTTTAGTAAAGCAAAAACTTCGGGACTTGTTCCGGTTGCTTACACTTTCAGAAAATTCGTTCACAAGAAAAAAGGAATGCCACCCGGACAAGTAACCATTTCGAGAGAAACCGTACTTATTGTTCCGCCCGAAATCCCTAAAAACACGGAGGAAATTTATGACTGATGCATTAAGAACAATTAAAATAGAATCGGCATTAGCCAACGCACACAAAGAATTGCGAAATGCCGAAAAAGCTAATACCGAAGGTAATCACGGGAAAGCTCGCACTTGTGCAAGACGCGCAATCGGTTTTGTCGTTGGCGTTTGGCTCGAAGAAAATCCCGACCCGCGTTACGGTAGAAGTTTTATGAATCACCTTCGCGGAATTATTGCGGATGAAAAGATGCCTGAGGAAATAAAAGAAGCTACGCGAGAACTACTAAAACGTCCGCAATTCGATGAAATTCTTGGCGATGAAGCAATTGAAAGTGCGAATGTTGTAATTGATTACTTTGTAGAAAAATTGAAATCGGAGGCTGAAAATGAGTAAGCTCTCTATTTTTAAGGAACTTTGGCAATTTTTACGCGAACGTAAAAAATGGTGGCTTTTACCGATTGTAATTTTTTTGATTTTACTCGGAGGATTGATTATTCTAACACAAGGTTCTGCTATTGCACCGTTTATTTACGCTTTATTTTAGTCTTGTTTTAAACAATTTTCTTTTGTTATTCCCGAACAAAATACAATTTCGTTCGGAGAAGTGAATTGCGAAATCCAAATTGTCATTTCGAACCCCGATTCCGATACATCGGAAGAAGGGGTGAGAAATCTTTAAAGACTAAAAAGATTTCTCCTCAGT
>CAYZGB010000201.1:0-3173 GCA_964477915.1 uncultured Melioribacter sp.
CTTCGTTCAAAATTTCCTCCGTAAAAATTTTTTTAAAGAATTAAAATATAAAAATAATGTGCTTGTTTTCCTTGTGGAAATTATATGCAAATTATTGGTAAATACAAATTTCGAACCGAAATTATTTGGCAATCTTCTTATATTTTAAAATTGTATTAAAAATATTAGGGAACAGGTTGTGAAATTCGAAAAAGAAAAAGTTCTTGTTACATCCGCTTTGCCTTATGCAAACGGACCAATTCATCTCGGACATTTAAGTGGAGCATATTTGCCCGCCGATATTTACGTAAGATACAAAAGATTAAAAGGCGACGACGTAATTTACATCTGCGGTTCGGATGAACACGGCGTACCGATTACAATTACTGCCGATAAAGAAGGAGTTTCGCCGCAAGTGATTATCGATCGTTATCATAATCAGAACAAAGCGGCGTTCGAAAAATTCGGAATGAGTTTCGATATTTACTCACGCACAAGTATTCCGTTGCATCATAAAACCGCACAAGAATTTTTCCTTTCGTTTTATAATCAAGGTTTACTGAAAGAAAAAAAATCACTTCAATTTTACGACCCGAAAGCAAGAAAGTTTTTACCGGATAGATACGTTGAAGGCACTTGTCCCAAATGTGGTTACGAAGAAGCACGCAGCGACGAATGCGAAAAATGCGGTGCAATTTACGAACCTACCGAATTAATTAACCCGAAATCGAAAATTACGGGAGAGACACCGGAACTGCGTGAAACTTCGCATTGGTATTTTCCGCTTGGCGAATTTCAGGAACGCTTGGAAAAATACATTGATGAACATTCGAAAAAATATAATTGGAAAGATAACGTATTGAATTATTGCCGAGGTTGGTTTAAGGAAGGTTTGAACGACCGTGCCGTAACTCGCGATTTGGATTGGGGAGTTAAAGTTCCGCTCGAAAATGCCGAAGGAAAAGTTCTTTACGTTTGGTTCGAAGCGGTTTTAGGTTACATTTCCGCTACTAAAAAACTTTCCGAAGAACGCGGCGAGCCCGAATTATGGCGTAAATATTGGCAATCCGATGACACAAAATACATTGCCTTTATTGGTAAGGACAACATCGTTTTTCACACAATTATTTTTCCTGCAATGCTTATGGCGTGGAACGACGGGAATGACGATAAATACATTCTTCCGCAGAATGTTCCGGCAAATGAGTTTTTGAATTTCGAAGGAAAGAAGTTTTCCAAATCCCGCGGTTGGGGAATTGACGTTGATGAATTCCTCGAACTTTTCGATGCGGATTTATTGCGCTACACGCTTGCGGCAAATTTACCCGAAAACAAAGATACCGATTTTTATTGGGATGAATTTCAGATGCGTGTAAACGGTGATTTAGCCGGTGTGGTTGGGAATTTTGTTAATCGTGCTATGACTTTTGCTCACAAGCATTTTGATAGCAAAGTTCCGGAACGTGGCGAACTTTCGGAAATGGATAGAGAGATGATCGAAAATATTAAATCCGTTCCCGAAAAAGTTGCGTCGCTGATTGAAAATTTCAAAATCAAAGATGCAGTTTTTGAGATGATGACCTTTGCCCGTTCGTGCAATAAATATTTCAACGATTCCGAACCTTGGAAAACCGTTAAATCCGATAAAACAAAATGTGCGACGGCAATCAATATTTCGCTTCAAGCAATATACACGCTTGCTGAAATTTTCTCGCCTGTAATTCCTTTCTCTTCCGAAAAGATTTTCCGAATGCTTAATGCCGAAAGGACCGATTGGTTCGAAATCGGAAACGAAAATCTTAAAGCGGGACACAAACTCGGCAAACCCGAAATCTTATTTACCAAAATCGAAGATAAGGTGATTGAAGAACAGAAAAAGAAACTTGGAGTTCCGAAAACCGCTCAAGAAAAGAAGAAAGAAAAACCGCTTGTTTCTTTTGATGACTTTATGAAAGCCGAGTTGAAAGTTGCTAAAATTATTGAAGCAGAGAAAATTAAGAAAAGTAAAAAACTGCTTAAATTGCAAGTCGATTTGGGTGATGAACGCAGACAACTTGTTGCGGGAATTGCCGAAAGTTACTTGCCCGAAGAAATTATTGGCAAAAAAATTATTGTAGTGGCAAACCTTCAGCCTGCAAAATTAATGGGTGTTGAATCGCAAGGAATGTTACTCGCCGGAGAAACCGAAGACGGTAAATTGCGAATTGTTGAACCTCATCCCGATTTGAAACCCGGGACAAGAATTAGATAATTAAATGAACAACGGCAAAAAAGCACCGTTAAATAGAACAATTACGCTTACGGAAGATGAGATTCGGAATTATTCGGCAAAAGCAATAAAAATAAATTCGGCTATCAAATACGAAGAGATAATAAACAAAACGGCAATCGGGGATTTTTTTGAAATTGCAAAATTTCTTCCACACGAGTTTGTGGATTTGTTAGTTCTCGATCCGCCTTATAATCTTACGAAAAATTTTGCCGGATTTAAGTTCACCCGCAAAAACATTGATGATTATTCAACCTATCTCGAAAAAATTATCGTTGCCGTTTTGCCCTTGTTAAAAAAAACAGCAAGCGTTTACGTTTGCGGTGATTGGCGAACATCGATTTCCATTCCGCTTGTTCTCGGCAAATATTTGAAAGTGCGAAACCGCATAACGTGGGAACGTGAAAAAGGACGCGGTGCAAAACGCAATTGGAAAAACAATACCGAAGATATTTGGTTCGCAACGGTTTCGGATGATTATTATTTTAATTCCGAAGCAGTGAAGCTTAAAAAACGTGTGATTGCACCTTATCGTGATGCAAAAGGCAAACCAAAAGATTGGAAAGAAGAAAACGGCGAACAATTCAGAATGACACACGCATCGAACATTTGGACGGATATTTCAGTGCCGTTTTGGTCAATGCCCGAAAACACCGATCACCCAACACAAAAGCCCGAAAAATTAATTACCAAACTAATTCTTGCAAGTTCGAAAAAAGACGATTTTGTTTTCGATCCTTTCCTCGGCTCGGGAACAACTTCAGTTGTTGCGAAAAAATTAGGCAGAAAATATTTCGGAACAGAATTAAGTGAAAAATACGTAGCCTTTGCCGAATATCGATTGCAACGTTCCGAAACCGAAAAATCAATTCAAGGTTATTCCGACGGAGTTTTTTACGAAAGAAATTACAAACCTTAAATTAAT
>CAYZGB010000202.1:0-3069 GCA_964477915.1 uncultured Melioribacter sp.
TAAAGCAATGCTTGAAATAAGAATTTCAAATAATGTTGCAATGCAATTATTAATAGGAAGAATGGAAGCGGAATTAGAATCCCGCAAAAAAGGTGGACTTTATTCCGAAGTTATTACTTTATCCAAACTTCCTTTTGATCAATTGCTCGAACTAACCGAAATTGCAATTTTAGATTTGGTTACTTTATTACCATACGATGTAATGCTAAAAGAAACTAACATAAACGAAATTTTAGCCAAAGCTGTTCAATCGTTTGCAATTGTTTTTGAATATTCGGCTTTTACTTATTACACACCGGAAAAAATAGATAAAATCATCTTGCCTTTGAAAAAACTTTACAAAGAAGCGGAAGAAAAAAAATTCTACGTTAACAACTAATAGACACTTCAAATTTAATTTCCACATTTACATTTCAAGATTTTCTTTCCCGTCACCAATTTTTAGTTGATTTTTTCTTATCTTCTAAATGAGATTTTGGAGGAAATATGAAAAAAGCAATCTTTATTTTAGTATTATTATTTTACTCAACATTTTTGCCTTCTTCATCGCCTTACATTTCGGGAAGAGTGATTTTCAAGATTCAAAAAAATTTCAATAAAAACAGTGCATTTACTGAAATTTCAAACGGCAAAATTGATTTAGGAAAAATTGAAATCAAAAAGTTATCCGAGACAAAAGAAAAAAACTTATCTCTTATTTTTATTCTCAAATATTCCAAACCGCTTGATGCTGTTTTTGTCGCAAAATACATTTCAAAATTCAAATTTATAAAATGGGCTGAACCGGATTACATAGGAAAACTTGCCGGATATGTACCTAACGATCCAAATTATTCGGAACAGTGGTATTTACCGAAAATCGGAATGGAAGATGCGTGGGATGTAATTCGTCCGAACGGAAATGTTACTGTTGCAGTAATTGATAACGGATTAAATTTCGGACATCCTGAATTTAACGGAAAAATTTGGACAAATCCAAACGAAACACCTGATGACGGAATAGATAATGATAATAACGGCTACGTCGATGATCTACACGGTTGGGATTTTGGAATGAACGATAATAATCCTGAACACGATGGAACAAGTTATCACGGTTCGCAAGTTGCCGGATTAATTGGAGCGGCAACCGATAATAACGTTGGAATTGCTTCGGTAGGATACAATGTAAAAATAATGCCTCTTAAAATTACAGATACTCAAAGTTTTACCGAAGTGATTATGTCCGCAGGTTACGAAGCGATGATTTACGCAGCCGATAACGGTGCGGACGTAATAAATTGCAGTTGGGGAAACTATGCTTACACTCATCTTGGTGAAGAAGCAGTAAATTACGCACTTTCTAAAGGATGTATAATTGTTGCTGCTGCCGGAAATGACGGAACGAACAATATTTTTTATCCAGCAAAATACACTAATGTACTTGCCGTTGCGGCAACGGATTCTAACGATGTTGTTTGGGATAATTCGAATTACGGATTTTACGTCTCGTTATGCGCCCCAGGTGTTGGAATTATTTCTACCGCCGGAAACGATAATTACGAAACGGCGAGCGGAACTTCGCTTTCTACCCCGCTAGTTTCGGGAGTTGCTGCTTTGCTAAAAGCATATTCACCAAATTTGACGAACAACCAAATCAGCCAACGAATTCGTGTAAGTTCGGATAATATTTACAACGTAAATCAATCATCGTTCGATAAACTACTTGGCTACGGAAGATTAAATGCTTACAATGCTTTAACATCGAACAATTTACATTCGGTTAGAATGATACTAAATCACTTTGCCGATAATAACGACCAAGTTTTTGTTGCCGGCGATACTGTTTACATAACTGCAACATTTTATAATTACCTTTCTTCTATAAATAACTTGAATATTACACTGCAAACCGACGATCCTTATATTTCGATAATCAATGGTAATTTTAGCGCTGAAAATATTAATGAAAATGAATCGTTTACAAATTCGAGCTCACCATTTAAATTTATTATTTCAAATAATGTCCCGGAAAATCACAATGTTAAATTACTTTTGGAATATTCATCAGCGGATTATTCGGATTTTCAGTGGATGGAATTGATTGTAAATCCTACTTATTCCGATATGAATATTAACAAACTCGATTTAACAATTACAAGTAGCGGAACATTGGGCTATACCGATTATCCTTATAATTCACACGGCAACGGCTTAACATTTGAAAATGACGGGCTAACAAGATTTTTCGAAGCGGGATTTTTCTACGGAAATTCACCTTCGAATTTAATGGATGCTCTTCATACAATGATTTACACTGATATTAATAGCGACTTTACTACACAAATTCCATTTCATTCGCAAGTTCCGGGTAATTATGCAGATCAAGAAGGCAGTTTGATTTTCAACGATTTTTCCGCAACCGGAAGTTTGAATATTACAACACTTTTACGTTCTTATGCTTTTTCCGATGAACCAAATTCGAACTACATTATTTTGCGTTATTCATTAATAAATAATTCAAGCAACACAATTGATAATCTATATGCTGGGCTTTTCTTCGATTGGGATTTGGATGAAGATGACTATGCAGATGATATTGTAGAGTACGATACACAAAATAATTACGGCTATGCTTACGATAGTGGATTTAATACGATTTCCACTTATCAAGGTGTAGCTTTAATTTCGGATAACAAATATAATTTTTGGGCAAATGAAAATGACGGAGGAAGCGGCGGAATTGATTTGGAAGAATTTACCGATGATAAAAAATGGACAATGTTATCTTCCGGACTTTCGCACGTTACAGCCGGACCTTCGGATATTTCAGTTGCAGTATCGGGTGGAAATTATTCCCTTGCACCCAACGATACAATTGACGTGGCGTTCGCAATAGCTATTGCAAACAATATTTCAGAACTGACACAAGCAATTACACAAGCAAGAAGCAAATATGCAGAATTGCCCACCGATGTTGAAGAAAATTCAATATTGCCAAATGAATTTAATCTTAAACAAAATTACCCAAATCCGTTTAATCCTTCAACAACGATAGAATATTCAATACCGAATGTAGAGACGTTACAC
>CAYZGB010000203.1:0-3059 GCA_964477915.1 uncultured Melioribacter sp.
GCATTTTTACCTCCTTGTATTTTGTTTGTTAATTAATCAAGCTTCCCTACTTGATCTTTATTAATTATTAAACTTTATATTCTCTCAAAATTTTAAACAACAAAACTTTTAAGCAAGTTCATTCAAAATTCTTTCTGCAACTTTTGAAATAATTGCCTCTGAATTATAGAATCCTATTTCAACACGTTTTTTCACGGTATTTATTTTCGAAGAATTCACATTTTCTCCAGATAATCTTTTTGCGTCTTGGGAAATATCGAGTTTATCAGTTGAATGTTTAACATTATTATTTTTCCCCGAAGTCTTTTTTTCTACCGGGTTTAACTTATTAAAATGATTTGTTGCATTACTATTAATACCTTTGATATCCACTTTTACACCTTTCTGTAATTTGAAATCTTTTTTTGATTTTGTACAAAATTAAGTTTCTTTTTTATTTCTTCACTTTCTTTTTTCTTTTCTACAAAAATATTATCGAGTTTTATTTTTATTTGTTTAGTTAACAAATTTATTTTTTTTTCATTTTTTTTCAAATCTTCAAGTGGAAATTCATTTAGCATTTTTTGTCTTAAGGATTCAATATCGTCAATTAAAAAATTTATTCTACTGAATTTATCTGAAAAATTATCGTCATTCAACTCATCCAATAGAGAGTTGATTTCGGAAAGTTCTTTTTCAATCCGTAAAATTAATTTTTTAATAGAAACCTCCAGAAGCACTTACTTGATTAAAATATTGTTGAGCATAAAGCATTTGTGCCATTTGCTCTTGTAATTTGTGATATTGTTCTCTTAGGCTTTCCGCACTTTTATCAATTCTTCCTCGAATAGATGTAATTCTATCATTAAGATAACTGACATTATTATCAATAGAATTAACCAATTTTGTAATTGTACCGTCGGAACCAACGTAATCATCGATTGTATTGTACAACGAAGTTGCAACTCCGTTATCGGAGTTAAACAATGCCGCAACCTCTTGAGGTTTATTATTTATTGCATCTTCCAACTTTGATGAATTCGATAAGGATAAACCTTTCGTTGAATCAAAGGTAATACCAATATCCGAAAGGAAAGACAAATTGCCGTCAGGAATTCCTTCGATTTGTCCCATTACCGTTTCGCGCATCTTACGTAAAATCGAAGAAGCCGTTGAATCGCCGGCAAATATTCCTCTACCCGATTTTCCAGAATAAGAATTATTTTTAATATAGGTGTAAACATCATTAAATTTCGAAATAAAATCTTCAATTTTCCCTTTTATTTCATCTACATTATTTTTTACCGTTACGTTAACATCGGAATCGGAACTTTCCATAACAGATTTTAAGTTAAAAGTAAGATTATCAACCAAATCGTTTATTGTATTTGAAGATCTTCTAACAGTTATTCCGTTAAAAATTACCACCGAATCCAATTCATTATCTGTTGAACTATTTGCAGAATACATAAATCCTGCATCCGTATCATTAGATGTTACAGTATGGTTTGAAAGAATTGAAGATGTTAAACCTACAAAATCAAGTGCCGAACCGCTTTCGTCGGACATAATTAATCTGTTTTCATATCCGGTATTTTTAGCGGTAATTGATAATTTAGATTCTCCGCTTACTGGTGAAAATACAGAAGCAGAAGCTAATGCAGCTGCTGATTTTTCTTTATTAACATTAATGTTCAAATGCGATGAATCTAATAACGTTCCAGTATCTTTACTTTGATCTATTGTAATGTATTGATTTTTATCGTTAACAGTAATCTGAAGCCCAACATTTCCGGAACTGTCAGTAACTTTTTCAGCTAGGACCCCATTAACATTTGAATTTATTTGACTTACCAAATCATCCATTACATCGTCGTAGGTGTAACTACCCGAAGAATAATCGTAATTTATAGTTGTTTCTGTTCCGTTAACATTAATTACAAAACTTCCACTCCCATTATAATTATCCGTTGCGGTTTTATAATCGGAATTTACAACAGCGTAGTCATTATTAATAGCATCCCTAATTGCGTCCATTACCGATTCATTTGTTTCAGAACCGGTTAAAGAAAGCTTTGCATAAGAGACATAATCACCGCTTTGAATTTTAATTTTATGTGTTCCGGCCATTGTGGTTACCGATGTATCGGAATCCATCGTTTTAGAAACAGCCAAATCTCCTTTTGCCAGTTGATTTACTCTCATCGTATAAGAACTTGGAGTAGCATTGGCTGAAGTTGAAACAGTAAAAAATTTATCGTTCGATAATTCCGAGGTACGGGAATTGAAAATTGAGCTTGAAGAAGTGCTTTTTAGAGTAGAAGCAATTGATTGTAAAGAAGTCAATTTAGTATTAATATTTCCCCAAGCTGACGAAAGCTTTTCATATTTCGTTTTTCTATTTTGGATAGGCGCAAGCTGTCGTTCGCGTTGAACACGAACATAACTATTAACAACAGATTCAATCCAAGAAGTCGAAAGTACCGAAGCACCTGCCATAACTACCTCACACAGCTATTTTTTCTTTGTTAAAAGCTGTTACCCAGGATTCTTTCAACTCGGTAAGAATTTCGTAAACTACGTCCGAGTTATTTTCCATCATTTGTTCTTTACAAAAAATGTATAAACTGTATAATTGCCTTGCAACTTCGTATTTTAAGTTAAGGCTATTGATTAGAATATCGAGAGCGGAAATTGTTTTATTTACATCTCCCTTTTTTGCATGAACAATAGCAAAATCGTATGTTTTCAGAAGCAACTTCTCTTGCGATGCTTCCATTATTTCTTTCCTTAAGTACGGATTAAAATTTTTCCGCCCTTTAATCATTTTTAAATTCCCGTATGTTTTTTCTTGTGTAAGCATTTGATTCCTCGAAAGTTATTCGAATACCCCGGTTGGGGAAAAATTTCCCCAACCGAGTAATTTGCCATTTAAATAATTCAAAGTACATTAGATTAGCCGAAAAGTTGTAATACTTGTTGCGGAGCAATATTAAGCTGCGCTAACATCGCTGTTGCTGCTTGACCGATTATTTGTCCGCGGGTGGCTTTCAATTGTTCCATTGCCATATCCGCATCGA
>CAYZGB010000204.1:0-3058 GCA_964477915.1 uncultured Melioribacter sp.
GATTAAAAATCGTCCGCATTCAGAAAGAATAATTAAATCAGTACCAGGCGGATTTTTAGTACAAGATGCGGATAATTCGAAAGCCGAAAAAATCGAATTTAAGAAAATTACGGAAGGAAACGGAAACACCGACAGAAAGGAACTTGAATTTGCGTGGATAATCGCAAAGCACGTAAAATCGAATGCGATAGCAATTACAAAAAATAGAAAAATTATCGGAATAGGCGCCGGACAAATGTCCCGTGTTGATTCTGCAAAAATTGCAATCGCAAAAGCAAAAGAATTCGGACACGAATTAAACGGTGCAATTGCTTCTTCCGATGCGTTCTTCCCTTTTGCAGATGGACTTACAACATTGGCAAAAGAAGGAATTACGACAATCATCGAACCCGGTGGTTCAAAACGGGATGATGAAGTAATTGAAGCAGCAAAAGAAAATAACGTTACACTTTATTTTACCGGAATTAGAAATTTTAAACATTGAGGAATAAATGAAACTACTGAACGGATTAAATTTTTTCTCGCAAGATTTGGCAATGGATTTAGGCACTGCCAACACTTTGATTTACTCGAAAGGCAAAGGCATTGTTTTGAACGAGCCTTCAATTGTTGCTTTCGATAGAACAACGAAAAAGATAATGAAAATCGGCAACGAGGCGAAAGAAATTTTAGGGCGCGAACACGGTGATATTCGTGTTTCCCGTCCGATGAGAGACGGAGTAATTGCAGATTTTGAAATAGCAGAAGGAATGATTCGTGCTTTCATAAAAAAAATAAGTTCGGGTACATTTTCAACACGCAGAATTGTAATTGCTGTTCCAAGCGGAGTTACCGAAGTTGAAAAGCGTGCTGTTCGCGATAGTGCCGAACACGCCGGCGCAAAAGAAGTTCATTTGATTTTTGAACCGATGGCTGCTGCAATCGGGATTGGTTTGGATGTAAGTGCTTCGGTCGGAAGTATGGTTGTTGATATTGGCGGAGGCACTACGGAAATTGCCGTTATTTCGCTTTCGGGAATTGTTCAGGTTGAATCCATTAGGGTTGCGGGCGACGAAATGAACAACGCGATTGTTCAATTTTTCAAAAAGAACCACAACTTGCTTATAGGCGAAAGAACTGCCGAAGCAATTAAATGCGAAGTGGGTTCCGCCGTGCCATTAAAGGAAGAAATTACAATTAAAGTAAAGGGACGCGACCTTGTTGCCGGTATTCCGAAAACAACGGAAGTAAGCTCGGTTGAAATTCGGGAAGCACTTACCGAAAACGTAATGCAAATTGTCGAAGCGGTTCAATCTACATTGGAAAGGACACCGCCCGAACTTTCGGCGGATTTACTCGATCGCGGAATTGTTTTAACCGGTGGCGGAGCATTGCTAAAAGGTTTGGACAAATTATTACGAATGAAAACCGGACTTCCAGTCCACGTTGCCGAAGATCCTTTAACCGCTGTTGTTCGAGGCGTTGGGAAAGCATTGGAAAATATGAACGAATTTTCTCGTGTCTTTATTCGTAAAAGAAGTTACTAATGAAAAAACTGCTTTATTACGTAAAAGATTATTTCTTATTTATTTTTCTTCTTCTCGTAAGTTTATTTTTAATTTCCAACGATTCAACAAAAGAAGCCTTCCATTCGAAAAGAATTTTTTTCGGTATTTTCGCTTATGCAAACTCGCTATTTGACGGAATTTTCGTAAAACCTTTGCAACCTAAAACTTGTGAAGAAGCCGAAAAACGTGCAGCGGAATTACATTTGCAAAACGAGTTGCTTCGCCTTTACGGACTTGAAAATTCCGAATTAAAACAACTTCTCGATTACAAAAAAAACTCGCAATTTAATCTTTTAACCGCAGAAGTTATTTCTAAAAATATTTTGCCCGTAAAAAAGGAATATACAATTAACCGCGGTTCGGTCGATAGCGTAAAGTTGGGAATGTCCGTTGTAACTAATAAAGGATTTGTCGGCTTAATTACAATGGTTGCACGCGATTATTCAATTGTACGAACATTCGAAGACCCGCGAACTAAAATAACCGCCGAAGTTGAACGAAACGGAATTAACGGGTTAGTAACTTGGGACGGCAAAAATTTAGTAATGAAAAATATTCCGACAAATTACGATGTAAAAAACGGAGATAGAATTATTACATCGCCTTTAAGTTATCGTTACGCCCACAGAATTCCTCTTGGAATTGTTAAAGATAAAATCAATTCCGTTTCGGGACTTTTTTCCGATTTAATTATTCAGCCATTTAACGATTTAAGAACAATCCGTTATTGCTTTGTTATCTTAAATTCCGACGATAAAATTTTACAGAAAGTTTCACAATCGAAAAATGAAAAATAAATTAATCGAAATATTACTTCTCTTTATTATTCTTGCAGCATTACAATTAACTTTAATAAATTTTATTACCATTGAAAATATTGGTCCACAGCTACTTGTAATTTTTGTTCTCTATTATTCATTAAAATTAAAAAATTCTCATTCCCTTTTATTCGGATTTTTTACCGGTTTATTGTTCGATTTAATCAGCGGAGGAATTACCGGCGTAAACGCTTTTGCTTTTACGTTTGTTTCGTTCATTGCAAACAAAAGCAAACACAAATTCGAAGGGAATATTTTCCCTACAAACTATTTCGTTTGGCTTGTTTTTGTTAGCTCTTCGGTTGCTTCGTTTTTTATTAATTTCTTTTACGGAAACTCAAATAACTTTTTGGAAGCGGTTTTACTTTACGGAATTATTTCAGGTATTTACACTACCCTTTTTGCTTTGCCGTTAATCTTGTTTTTGAAAGGGAGAAATCCGAATGGGTAACCGCGAAGGAACGGCATTACGCTATTCGATTTTTTTTTCGGTAATTTCATTTTTTCTTCTCGCAATTTTTTTGCAGTTAATCAGAGTACAAATTCTCGACGCTACAAAATATCAGCTTAAATCGAAATCGAACAGCGTAAAAGAAATTCCTATTGTAGCACCCCGTGGAATTTTTTTCGATAGAAATTTCAAACCACTTGTAAGTAATAAACCGACTTACACGATCGATGTAATTCCTGCAT
>CAYZGB010000205.1:0-3047 GCA_964477915.1 uncultured Melioribacter sp.
TCAAAGCACCGAGTCATCGATGAACAATATGAATATGAAAAACGCCGACGACGAAAATTCAATGAACGGAATGAATATGAACGGCGAGAATGCTGAAAAATCAATGGAAAATATGAATGCCGGACATACTGAAAAATCGGCACAGAAAAGCGGTAAGAAAGAAAAAGATATGTCGATTGTGCGGCACGGAAAAATTGATGTGCATGCAATAGACGAAAACGACGACGGCAAAGTATTTCAAGATCCGATGGATTGGAACGTAATATCGGATAAGCCCGGACGTTGCCCGCTTTGCGGAATGTATTTGAAAGAATACACAATTGAGCAAGCCGAGGAAAACCTTGCAAAACACGGCTTCGAATACGTTAAGCACACCAAAGGCAATAACGGGGGAGGTGCAAAATGACATCGAGCGAAAATAAAAACGGAATTATTTCCGCAATAATAGAATGGAGCGTAAATAATAAGCTCTTGGTGGTTATCCTGACCGTTGTCTTAATCGGAGTGGGAGTGCGAGCTTTGAACACAATTCCCGTCGATGCAATTCCCGATTTAAGCGACGTGCAGGTAATTATTTACACGGATTACCCGGGACAAAGTCCTAAAATTGTTGAGGAACAAGTAACTTATCCGATTACAACCAAAATGCTTTCCGTTCCGTTTGCAAAAAATGTTCGCGGTTATTCCTTCTTCGGATTTTCAATGGTTTACATCATCTTTGAAGACGGCACTGATATTTATTGGGCAAGAAGCCGTGTGCTCGAATATTTGAGCTCGTTAAATAAAGATTTGCCCGAAGGCGTAAGTCCACGACTTGGTCCCGATGCAACCGGATTGGGTTGGGTTTATCAATACGTGCTAAAATCGGATAAACGAGATTTGCAGGAACTTCGCTCAATTCAGGATTGGTTTTTACGATACGAACTTTCTTCCGTTCCGGGCGTTGCCGAAGTTGCAAGCATCGGCGGATACGTTAAGCAATATCAAGTAAATGTTAATCCCGTAAAACTTGCCTCTTACGGAATTCCGCTCGATAAAGTTGTTTCGGCAATTAAGAAAAGCAACAACGACGTAGGCGGAAAACTTCTTGAAATAAGCGAAATGGAATTTATGGTTCGCGGGCTTGGTTACATCAAAAGCAAAGACGATTTGCGAAACGTTGTAATTGATGTTGATAAAAAAACCGGCACGCCGGTTTTACTTAAAGATGTTGCAAATATTGATGTCGGTCCGGAACTTCGTCGAGGACTTGCCGATTGGAACGGCGAAGGCGAAACGGTTGGCGGAATAATCGTAATGCGATTTGGCGAAAACGCTCTTGAAGTAATTAACAGAGTTAAACAAAGATTAAAGGAACTTCAAAGCTCGCTTCCGCCGGATGTAAAAATCGAAACCGCTTACGACCGCTCGGGCTTAATTTACAAGGCTATCGACACTTTGAAGCGAACATTGATTGAGGAAAGTTTAATTGTTGCGTTTATCATCATTCTTTTTCTACTTCACGCAAGAAGTTCGCTTGTTGCAATATTTACTTTGCCTACTGCGGTGCTTGCCGCTTACGCAATAATGAAAGCACAGGGAATTAACGCAAACATAATGTCGCTCGGCGGAATTGCAATTGCAATCGGTGCAATGGTCGATGCGGCAATTGTAATGGTAGAGAACGCACATTCGCATCTTGCAAAAGAAAGCAAAAAGCCCGAAAACGAACGCCGCCCGCATTGGACGGTAATTCTAAATTCCGCAAAGGAAGTCGGACCATCGATTTTCTATTCGCTTCTTGTAATTACAATTTCGTTCCTTCCAGTATTTACTTTGGAACAGCAGGAAGGAAGATTATTCAAACCGCTTGCATTTACAAAAACTTACTCGATGGCAGCCGCGGCAATCCTTGCAATTACAATCGTTCCGGTTCTGCTCGGCTTTTTTGTAAAAGGAAAAATTCGTTCGGAAGAAGAAAATCCGATTACGCGTTTTCTTACGAAAATTTATCATCCGGTTGTAGATGTTGTTCTCAAAAGAAGATGGACGGTCTTAATTATTGCATTGATTACAATGATTGTAACGATTTTCCCATACAAGAAAATCGGGACGGAATTTATGCCGCCGCTTTACGAAGGCGATTTACTCTATATGCCTACTACACTTCCGGGAATTTCGATTACGAAAGCAAAGGAAATATTACAGCAGACGGACAGAATAATCAAAACGTTTCCCGAAGTAAAATCGGTATTCGGTAAAATAGGTAGAGCAGATACGCCGACCGACCCCGCACCGCTTTCGATGATTGAAACTACAATTCAACTAAAGCCCGAAAGCGAATGGCGTCCCGGAATGACCCCCGAAAAACTTGTCGATGAACTTAACGCCGCAATTCAATTCCCCGGATTAACCAACGCTTGGACGATGCCGATTAAAACACGCATCGATATGCTTTCGACCGGAATTAAAACACCGGTTGGAATTAAACTCGGCGGACCCGATTTGGAAACGCTCGAAAAATTAGGCAAAGAAATTGAACTTGCCGTTAAAAAACTTCCCGGAGTTCGCTCGGTTTATGCCGAACGTTCCGCCGGCGGTAACTACGTTGATTTCGACATCAAACGTGAAAAACTTGCCCGCTACGGATTAACGGTTGCCGATGTTCAACGCGTAATTGCTACGGCTATTGGCGGAATGAACATTACGAAAACCGTCGAGGGATTGGAACGTTATCCGGTTAATTTACGTTACCAGCGAGATTACAGGGATAATATCGAATCGCTTAAACGAACACTTGTTCCCGTAAAAAACGGATACGTGCCTATTTCGCAGCTTGCCGATTTCCGCATCACAAAAGGCGCCCCGATGATAAAATCGGAAAACGCACGCCCGAACGCTTGGGTTTACGTCGATTTGGATAACACGGTTGATGTCGGTTCGTTTGTGGAAAACGCAAAGAAGGTAGTTGCACAAAAGGTTAAAATCCCTGCCGGCTATTCAATTATTTGGAGCGGACAATACGAATACATCGAGCGTTCGAGCAAACGGCTTGCTACTGTTATTCC
>CAYZGB010000206.1:0-3027 GCA_964477915.1 uncultured Melioribacter sp.
TCATTTACAAATTTAGTGTTGTAGGGGATTTTATGTTTTTAGTCCCGTAGGGACGACGTGTTAGTAGAAAATAGTTAGGACAAAATTTAAGCTCCGTAGGAGCGGCATAAGTCGAGAGCAAACAAAGACGAACCGCTCATATTATGATTTTTTTTCCAAGTCCGGAGAAAATTCATAAAGTCCCGCAAACAGTCTTTCGATTCTTTCAAAAATTATCTTGACATAATGAATAATTTATCATAATATTGTTCAGCGTAAATGGATAAAAATGCAATATGTTAAGCAAAGAGCAAATAAAACAAATTATTGTTGATCAACGAGAAGCAGTACTAAATAAGGAATTAGGTATTGAAAGGACTGTTTTATCGGCTATAGGTGAAAAAATTAACATTCCGCATATCATCGTTATTTCGGGATTACGAAGAGTCGGGAAATCCACTTTATTGCTTCAAATAATGAAAAAGTATTACAGCGCCGAAGATTTTTACTACATAAACTTTGAAGATGAACGGCTGTTTAATTTTAAGGCTGAGAATTTTAATCTATTGTACGAAGCTCTTGTAGAACTCTACGGCGAGCGAAAAGTTTTCTTTATCGATGAAATCCAAAATGTGAAAAATTATGAAATTTTTGTGCGGAGATTTTACGATACGGGATTCAAATTTTTTATCACAGGTTCCAATGCAAAGCTGCTAAGCAGAGAAATCGGTTCAAGACTTACAGGCAGACACATTGATTTGGCGGTTAATCCTTTCTCTTTTATTGAGTATTTGAAATTCCGGAAGATTGAATTTACCGAAATGATGTTTTACAAAACCGAATCGAGAGCAAAATTAAAAAACTTTTTCGGTAAATATTTAACTACCGGCGGGATGCCTGAATTTCTAAAATACAACGATCCCGAAATCCTTACAAGAATTTATGAGGACATTATTATTAAAGATATTGCCGTTCGCTACAAAATAGAAAGTCTTTATGAAATGCGTGAATTGTACCAATATTTGATTACCAACTTTGCCAATAAAATCAGTTTTCATTCATTAAAAAATATTGTAGGCTTGGGAAGCATTACAACCGTGAAAAAATACGTTCTGTTTTTGGCGGAGACATTTTTTATTTCAATTGTGCATAAATTCGATTACAGCCTTAAAAAACAATTGGTAAACGTAAAGAAATTTTACGTTTCGGATAACGGTTTTATCCCGAGAATTTCGACAAAAATCACGAAGGACAAAGGCTGGTTATTGGAAAATTATGTTTTTAACGTGCTAAAAGAAAAAGGCAATGTATATTATTTTACCGGACGTAACGAGTGTGATTTTGTTGTGGAAGAAAATAAAAATATTACGCAGGCAATTCAGGTTACTTTGGAATTAAATGATGACAACCGTAAAAGGGAAATTGCCGGACTGTTGGAAGCAATGAAATATTTCAAATTGAACAGAGGACTTATTTTAACTTATGATAATGAAGATGAACTAAACATTCAAAATTGTCAAATTACCATTTTGCCGGTGTGGAAGTGGACATTGACGGTTCAAAGTTAAGATGATTGGACCTTGTGGAAAAAGAGAATTTCTTGAGAAGATTTACGGATTCGCTAACTCGCCGATAGTTGTTTTCAAACTCTTTACTGTTTTTCGTGCAAAGACGTTTCATCTGTCGAAAAATACTTCCAATAACCAATGAATTTATTCGTTGGTTAACGGAAAGAAAAAAAGAAAAACTTACCGGATTGGTTATGCTGTACTTGTTTCGGCATCCAAAAGATTCCTCGTCATTCCGCGTCGCTACATGCCTCAAAGCCAAATAACCATTTTTGCTTTTAAAGTTAGTTTTAATTAGTTTCCGTTGTAACAGAAATATTTTTAATAAAATTGTATGTTTTCGTGTATAACAGAAACTCTTACATAAAGAAATTACTTACTTGGAAAAACAAACCCTTAATAAAGATTATTACGGGCATTAGACGTTCCGGTAAAAGTACGTTACTTCGCCTTTTTATTGAGGAACTTAAATCCAGAAAAGTTTCGCAAAAGAATATTCTTTACATCAACAAAGAATCGCTTGAATATGATTTCCTTAACGATTACAAAAAATTAAACAAGTTTGTTACGGATTTTTACAACAAAAGAAAGCGTAAAATTTTTCTTTTTATTGACGAAGTTCAATTAATAGAAAAGTGGGAAAAGGTAATTATTTCGTTTTTTTCGAACGACATTGCCGATATTTACTTAACCGGCTCGAATGCGGATTTGTTTTCGGAAGAACTTTCTACGCTACTCGGCGGGCGTTACATCGAAATGAAAATTTTGCCTCTTTCTTTTAGCGAATTTTTAACATTCCGACAAATTAAAACGCCGACGGAAAACGATTTTGCCGAGTATCTTAAATACGGCGGGATGCCGGGTATCCACCATTTGCATTGGGAAACGTCAATAATTTACGAATATCTGAACGCGGTTTTCGATACGATTGTATTAAAAGATATTGTTAAAAGATACGGCATCCGAAATGTTTCTTTTTTGGAAAAAATTATTCGTTTTGTTTTCGACAACATTTCACAAATCTTTTCGGCAAAAAGCGTTGTGGATTTCCTTAAAAAAGAGCAACGCAGAACAAATATCGAGACGGTTTACAACTACATAAATTATCTTGAAAAATCTTTCGTAATCCAACGTTCGCCACGTTACGATATTAAAGGCAAACGATTTTTGGAAGTAAGAGAAAAGTATTTTCTGACTGATGTCGGATTGCGGCACGCACTGTTGGGATTCAAAGAAAACGATATTGCACAACTTTTGGAAAATGTCCTTTTCTTGGAATTATTAAAAAGAAATTACAAGGTTTACACGGGACAAATAAACGGTAAGGAAATAGATTTTATTGTTGAAAAAGACGATACTAAGGCGTACATACAAGTAAGTTACATTTTGGCAAACGATAAAATAATGAAACGAGAGTTTGAGCCTTTGCTTGCAATTAAAGACAATTATCCTAAATATGTAATGACTCTGGACAAATTTT
>CAYZGB010000207.1:0-2918 GCA_964477915.1 uncultured Melioribacter sp.
AACATTTTATAAATCGGATTTCTTGTTTTGTTAATAATTTTATAGGCGGCAAGGATTATTTAACGCATAAATTTCTAAAGGTGCACGTTAAGCATCTTGATTTAACGCTTGTTGCCTTAGGAAAAATATTACCATCGATTATCGTAATTATTTCTTCAACGTATTTATTTATCTCATCAATTCCTTTTTGAGTAACTTCTACACTTACTAATTTGTTTTTGCTTCGAACGAAAATTAAATAAGCCGTTTTTACAGGTATATTGAAATTTTCTTCTATTAATTTTGCATAACAATGAGCTTGAGTTTTGTAGGTTTTATAAATTTTTTCGTTATATATCGCATATTTATAATCGAGCGGGGCAGCAGTTCCATTATTCAAAAAAAGTATTTCATCAACTATTCCCCTTAAATTACCCGAAGAAAGATAAACATCTATTTCTTTTTTAATAACTCCGATTTTTTTACGCAAATAATCGGGATTAGTTTTTTTCTTCATTTCGTGAATATTTCTGCCTTTCATAGCTTTGTAATAAACCTCTTCGTGCTGCGGAATTCCCAAAACGTGCATAAAATAGATGTAACGCGGGCAATAAAGATATTCGATAATATTCGAGGGTGTAATTGAAATTGCCGATGTTTCGAAAAATTCGTTTTGTTCTAAGAATTCTTCCATAATTAAATAAAGAGTTGTGTTACTTCATCCGTTATCATTTTTTTATCAAATGCTTGACCTATTAGTTTTGTTTGCCTTAATTCGTCTTTGCTCATCGGAAACATATAAACCGAATCTTCCTCTTCGTTAATAAATTCCTCAATTTGAATTTGAAGTGTATCGAGTTCGGATTTTTCAAGAGTTCCGAGAAAAACGGAATACTGAACACGGTAAAGTCCTATTTTTTCGCAAGCTTTGGCAACTTTATTCCGTGCTTTATGGTTTTTAATATCATACATCACCCAGCAAATCATAATTTTCTATTGCCTCCGGATTTAATCTTTTCTTTAGTAATTTCATTGCAAACGAATGAGCTTCGAGCTGAATAATATTATTTCGTGTTTGCTTTCGTCCTTTGTGTTGAATTTTTTCATCGAAAAATTTGTTGTAATTTTCTAGCAAAAGTTGTTTCCCTTCTTTGTTAAGCGAAAAACCGCCTGTAATTTCATCGGTGTGTTTTTTAGTTACTCTTTTGGTACTGAATAGTTTGAAAACAGGTTCGTCGGCATAAATACGGAATTGTTCAATAAAATCGAATACCATCGATTTTTGATTGTAATCGTCGCGATGAAGAAATCCAAGATAAGGATCGATGCCCGCAATCAACAATGCTCGTTCCACTTTTGAATAGAGAACGCCGTAAGCATAATTAAGGAAAGCGTTAAAAGGATCTTTTGCAGGTCTAAAAGAACGGCTTTCGAATGTGTAATTTTGTGGTAAAAGTTTTCCAAGCGTTCCAAAATATTCTCGCCCAGCACTTCCTTCCAAACCTCGTATTGTTTCGGCAATTTCCGAAATGGTTTCTGCTTCAAGTTGTGCAATATCGATAATACGCGTATCAAGTTTTGCAACTGTTTTGCCTATAAATTCTTTTTTCTCTTCCCTGTGCCTCGAAAGTTTTACCAGAAAATCACGTTGGTTTTTAAGTTTTAGAATTATCCACTCCTTTACAAATTCCACTCCATCCTTTGTGATGCTAGCAATTAATTGTTTTTTACGAATTTTTGTGGTGCTTCCGAGTTTTGGCGACCAAATTCTGCCGTACGGTGTTCCTTCGAACTGCATAAATAGTATTTCGATATTATGCAATGTAGCAAGTTCAATTGCATCTACACTTAACGAAACACCTTTGAAAAGATGAATTGATGTGATTTTAGTTGGTGCAATTTTCCTTTTGATTGTTTGTTCACCTTCTTTAAATCGGATTTCGAACATATCATCCTTTACGTGAACGTAAGCGCCGTATTTATCGATTACAAGTATCATTTATTAGATGTTTTATTTTTTACAAACTTACACGCATTGCGAGGAATAAAGCAAAGCGTAATAACGAAGTCGTTGCAAATTCGTAATCCCGACAATCGAAGTAAGTCGTGGTAATCTTCAAAGGAATTCAGTAAAAGTTTACTTGCAAAAACGAGATTGATCCAGCCGACAAGTCATCTGCGGAATGACGAGAATTTTCCATTTTTCGTTTTTTGTAATTATTGTTTTCTCTGTAATCGATTCAAAAATCATAATTGATCCAGATTTCTCGGAAATCTCGCATTTGCTCCATCTCCGTCGATTATTGTTCCGAACCCCCGCGAAACCGATTTACCAAGTCCAATAAAATCGGGTAAAGCAACATTTGTGTAAAAATCCCCGATAAAAGCTTCCATATCTTTATTCTTAAATTTTGTTTTTTTAGGGATAACCAAAGGTAGTAAATCTATTTCTTTTGTTGCCGTATAACCAATTCCTTTGAAAAAACTTAGAATGTTACCGATTAATATTTTTTTTAACATTAAAGTTATCTTGGGACCAAAAGTGATTTTTTTATAAATAGCATAATTTTTTTGATTAAGAGCCATCCACAAAGATTTGAAAATATACCGCTTAAACATCGAAGAATAAATTTCGGGGGAATAAATTTCTCTTTTAATGTTTTTTTCGTAAACTCGGATTTTAATATCATACAAATTCAAGAGATCAATTTTTGTAAAAAGTTCGCTTAATAATTCCGAGCCTTCGGCAATTCCAACAAGCATTGGAACACTATTTACCACCTTGTATTGCACAAGAGGATATTTGTAACGTAGTTTACCATCATCATAATGATTGTGCAACAATGGCGATTTGTCTTTAAATAAATTCCCGAAAAATCCGCGTAACTTATGGCCGTAATGTTGATGCAACTGGATTTCGGGAAAAACTATGTAAGTAA
>CAYZGB010000208.1:0-2884 GCA_964477915.1 uncultured Melioribacter sp.
GGCGAAATTTCTGTTACTGCCGATAAAAGCGGATACACATCGAAAACAGTTACAATCAATGTTGAAGCCGGTTTAACAACTCAAGTTGTAATTATGCTTACAGGAAATTGATTTGCGATGGATAGTAAAATTTGTCTTGTAGAAATTCACATCGCGAAACTAATTGATGGTGAATTGAGATTTTTAGTTCTTAAACGCTCGGCGAATGAAAAATATCCTAACGTTTGGCAACCGATTACGGGACACACCGAAGAAGGCGAAAAAACTTACGAAACGGCATTCCGTGAAATAGAAGAAGAAATTGGATTTAAGGCCAATGGTATTTACGTAGTTCCGCAGATTAATTCGTTTTACGATTACCGCACGGATATAATTTGCAACATTCCCGTTTTCTTTTGTTTGGTAGATGATAATTTCGAACCGCGAATTTCTGATGAACATTCAGAATATATTTGGGCAAATGCGGAGCAGACTAAAAATCTTTTGGCTTGGGAAGGTCAGAAAAAAAGTGTTGACCTTATAATTGAGTATTTCCCGGAAAAGAAAGAAATTTTGAATTTCATAAAATTAAACGGAAATAATATCGATTAAGTATTACCGTTTTCAAACCAATCGAAGAATGTTTTAAGCGCTTCTTTATCCGCTTCTTCAACGTAATAGAAATTAATTCCACGCGGAGTAATTTCCCAAAACTCACTTGTATCCGTTTCAAAGATAATATCTTTAATTTTATCAATTCTGCTTATCGGTTCAACAAGCATATCTTCGTAAATGCGCTTTGCATAGTGAATCGCATTTTCGTGAATAAAAAACGCAGCAAGTTTTGCTTGAGCAATACGCACACCTATTAATGAAATCTCGGATTGGCTATCGCCGTTTTCCTCTATTGGTTGATCTAACGTTAAAAACAAATCCAAAAGATGTTCGAAGTTTTCCACCTTCTTTTCAAATGCTAGACGAGTGAGAAAATACAAATCGTGTGCAGCGGTTTCGAGAATAAAAAATACTTGATACTTGTTTGCTTCTTGTCCGTAATATTTGAAAAAGAAATAAATCTTTTCAACCAAATCATTATGCTGGTTCAAAAGTTCTTCCGCCATTAGTCTGTAATGTTCAAGCGTGTTAAAGGCAGAACGAGGATCGTGTGAAGTAATTGAGGCACGCAAAAACGAATTGAAATATTGAATAATCGTCCACATTGCACCTCTATCGGAAAACTTTACCGCATGCGAAAAAATAAGCCTGCTATTTAACAAAACACCGGAAGCAATATCACGTTGAGTTGCTTTCGATTTAATGAAAAGCATTTCGTAAAGACGAAAAACTTTTCTTTCCAGAAGAACTTTTTGTTCTTCAATTCTTTTCATTACAAAATTGGAATAGTCCGCAAAATCGGGGTCGAGAGTTTCTTTCCCGCTTAACTTAAACCATTTGTCGGGAAGTTTGGTTTTAAGGCTTAAATAGTAATTCAAGATATTTTTTAGAGTATTGACGGTCATTAACGTAACAGCTCTATCGCTTTGGTAGAATGAGTTCAAAGAAACATCGCCAATAAAATCAATTTTTTCCGCAAGCGAATCTCTTTTACCTTCAATACATTCGCCTTTTTCGGCAACCTCTTTTATTATCTTTTTAGCATTGGTTTCAATTTGACTTAAAAAATTTGTTGGGCGAAGGAAATTAAAAACATACGTGAAATGCGGAATAACAATTATGATACTGGCAATTAAAAGAAGCAAAGTAACAAAAATGCTGAAGTAAGGAATATCGCCTTCGTGCATTGTGTTAGCGAGCAATATTGTATTTGTGCCGGCAACTACGTAAATAGCAACAATTACAAAGTTCACCGTATCGGTAATGAACAATTCCATAATTTTGGATGAATATTTGTTCGCTGCCAATTGTACAATAATTGCAACGGCTGTAATTTCGATACCCAAAACCGATGTTACAACTTCCCCCATATTTCCGAAGGAGTTTAGGATTGTATCGAGATGTTTACTAAAAATAACACCGGAAAAAATTTCTGTAAAAAACGGATGAAAAATTTCATCAATTAATCTATTAAAAAAGAATACTGAAATACTTGCCGTTAACAGAATAAGAAGCGGCTTTGCCCAATAGTATGATTTTTTTTCTCTATTCATTAAACGTACTTTTATTTTTTGTTAAAGATAAAAGAGTGACCGACGTTTGTAAAAATTTGTTTGTATTTCGAAAAAGTTGAATCCGGTGCTGTACCGAGAACCACGTAGGAAAATCCGTCTTTTTCAAAAACATAAGCCAACGATTTTACCGGTGCTCGATATTCGAATTTGTACTCTAAAACAAACGAATTTAAATTATTTATTTTTTCTTTTTTCTTTGAGATTAGCGAAAAACCTTTTACACTTTTCGGTAATTTTTCTTTAATAAGATAATTAACATATCCGTCGAGTTTTTTCCCTTCCATATCTTCACGAAAAATAATAACATTTTCCTGAAATTTGTCCGTTGAATCAGTACGCGGGCTTATCAACATCAATTGAAAACTTCTTCTACCTCGGTGAGCCTCCCAAGTTTGTGGATAGGAAATTGTGTAACTTGAATCTCTTGGGGTGTAGGTTCTGTAATTTTGTGGTGAATGATTGGCGAATGCAAAAAGAAAATAAATGAAAGGGATAAAACTCAATAAATTTAGGCGGTTCATAATATGATTTCTCACAATTTAATGATTATAATGAAATTTTACGTATAGTTAATTTTAGCAAATCAAACTTACGAAAATTTATTTTTTAATTCTTATTAAATGGCAAAAACGAAATAAAGTTTCTTACGATAAGATGGCAAGTAATAGAACACGGATCTTTGTGTGAACTGTGAGCGGTGAGCAGTGAGCGGAAAC
>CAYZGB010000209.1:0-2860 GCA_964477915.1 uncultured Melioribacter sp.
GCCAAAACACTGAAAAATAAAGGCGTGAAAGTTATTTATTACATTTCACCGCAACTTTGGGCGTGGGGAAGTTCGCGTGCAAAAAAGATGAAAAACCGAATTGATAAGCTATTTGTCATTTTCCAATTTGAGGTCGAATTTTTCAAACAATACGGAATTAACGCTGAATTTGTCGGACATCCTTTAATTGAGCGAATTGAAAATTATAAATTTATTCCACCTGAAGAATTTTTCAAAAATTACAATCTTAATGAAAATCAAGATATTCTTTTATTAATGCCGGGAAGTAGAAAACACGAAATTAAGTTGATTTTACCGGCTATTTACAACGCCGCAAAAAAATTGAAGAAGGATTGTAATTTTCAAGTAGTTATCTCTGCGTCATCAAATATTGAGTTGGATTATTACAAAAACTTTATTGATAGCGATGTTAAATTAATTTACGGAAATACTTACGAATTACTTAAATACTCGAAATTCGGGTTAGTAAAATCGGGGACTTCCACGCTCGAAGCGGCACTTTTTGAATTACCGTTTATAGTTCTTTACAAAACCGGAAATATTACATATTGGCTTGGCAAAAGACTTGTGAATATTGATTCTATTGCACTTCCGAATATTGTTCTCGGGAAAAAGGTTGTTGATGAACTAATCCAAGAAGATGCGAATGAAATAAAAATTTACGACACCGCTAAAAACATTTTGAATGACGAAAAACGGATGCAAACAATCAAAACAAATTTAAGTGAAGTTAAAAACAAGTTAATTGCTTACAATGCAAAATCCGATTTAGTTGAGCGAGTTGCGGAAGAGTTAATATGAGTCAAAATTCTAAACCAACATTTTTACAACGTTTGGGAAATGTATTAGTCCCTGCAGTTGCTAATTTACTTGCCAAATCATTAAAAATTGAAATTGAAAATGCTGAAGTTCTAAATGAATTAAAAAAGAATAATCAAAATTTTATTGTAGCATTTTGGCACGGAAAAATGTTTGCTGGTTGGTTTGTTTTCGGCGGAGAAAATTCATCCGCACTTGTTAGCAAAAGCAACGATGGCGAAATTCTTGCACGAACATTAAAAAAATGGGGATACAATGTTGTGCGAGGCTCAAGCCACACCGGAGGGAAAGAAGCGTTAAAAAAAATGGAAGAATTATTACGAAAAGGTTTTTCGCTTTCAATAACGCCGGATGGTCCGACTGGTCCGGCAAAAGAAATGAAAGCGGGTGCGATTGTTTTATCAAAAAAAACAAATGTGCCTGTAATACTTGCGGGAATTTGCTACGAAAAAAAACGGGTGTTTAATAGTTGGGACAAATTTGAACTTCCTGCATTTTTTAGTAGAGTTAAAATAAGAATATCCGAACCGTTTGTTGTACCAAGCGAATTATCTTATGAAGATACAAACGGATTAATTTCCGAAAAGAGCGAGGAACTGAATAAATTAAACGAAGAGATTTGCAAGAATTGAGCAGAGTACTGAAAATATTGCTTTTGCCGTTTTCGGCGGTTTACTATTTGATAATTTTACTTCGTAACAAATTTTACGATTGGGGGATTTTTAAATCATCTGATGTTGGAGTAAAAGTAATTTCGGTTGGAAATATTTCATACGGCGGAACAGGAAAAACGCCAACTGTGATTTATCTTACGCAATTACTGAAAAGATTAGGGAAAAAGCCGGGAATTTTAAGCCGTGGTTACGGAAGAAGTACAAAAGGCTATAAACTGGTTTCCAACGGCGAAACTTTATTTTGCAATACTGCTGAATGCGGTGACGAAATAATAATGGAAGCGGTTTCTTGTAACGTTCCGGCAGCGGTTTCGGAAGATAGAGTTGCTGGTACCACTAATTTTATTGACGATGCGAAAATCGATACAATTGTTCTTGATGATGCTTTCCAACACCGAAAAATCAAACGCGATATTGATTTGGTTTTGCTTGATTTAAATTTTTTCGCAAATGCAAAATTCCCCGATTGTTTTTTGTTGCCTTCCGGTGTTTTCCGCGAGCCGTTCTCATCGTTAAATCGTGCCGATGTTATTTTGCTAAATCGTAAATTTAATCAAACACTTGAATTGAATGACAAATTAAAGAAGGTATTGAATGGCAAGACTTATTTTAGCGTACGTTACGATATTGACGAAATTTATGATGTAAAAACACGCAAACGTTACGAGGTATCGGAATTTGAAGGGCAACATAGCTTGGCAGTTTCCGGCATTGCTCAACCGGGATCATTTTTCACTTCGCTAGATAAAATTGGGATTAAAATAACCGAGAAATTAATTTTCCGCGATCACAAAAAATATTCGTTGGATGATATTCAAATAATCCGTAAGAAATTTTACGATACAAATGCGTACTCGATTATCACTACCGAGAAAGATGCTGTAAAATTAATTGATTATTCAACCGAGTTGGATGATGTGGATATTTATTTCCTCAAAATTAAATTGGTAATAGACGAGGAAGAAAAATTTATTTCGTTGATAAAAAATTTGTTCTTGTCTTTTGAATAATAGATATATTTTATTTGAATTGTTAACCTTGACTCTCGGGGGCGTCATTGATTGCTAATGGGACGCTGATTTTATCTTATTTTTTATGATTTTCGCTGATTCTTAATAGAACAAGGATGCCATAGATACGACGGATTTACACGGATTTTTATTTGCGTGAACTGTGAGCGGAAAAGATCAGCGTTCAGCCCCGAGGTCTCGGGATAAACTGTCCAGTTGTCAGTCCCGATTCTCGGGGTAAACTGTTCAGTTACCAGCGTTCAGCAAACAAATAAAAATTACAAATTGTCATTTCGAACCCCGAGTGCAACTTGTTGCCGAGGGGTGAGAAATCTT
>CAYZGB010000210.1:0-2853 GCA_964477915.1 uncultured Melioribacter sp.
CCGGGAATTATTCCGTAAAATTCGATGCAAGCAATTTGCCGAGTGGAATTTACTTCTATACGTTACGCGTCGGCGATTTTGTTGCAACTAAAAAAATGATTCTTATGAAATAATCTTTTGCTGAACGTTAATAAATATTGCTTTGTTAACGTTCAGCATTTTCTTTTTTTTTTATTCTGTTTGAGAATTTCAATCGATACCATATGAAATTGAGGATAACCGGTTGTAAACTTTAAAATCCTTCCGCCCACACAAAATGTAAATTTAATATATTTCAAATCTTAATTGAATAAATTGAGTTTAAAAATGAAAATTGACCAATTAAATGAAACACTACTTGCTGGAATTTCTGCATTTGAGAAAGATGAAATTAATTCCCTTTTTGAGAGTGTAGTTAAATTTATTGAAAATTTAGCAATCGACAAGGATGAATCTTTTGTAGATGAATTAGAAAAATTGTTTGAAATCTTAATTTATAATGGATACGCGGAAAAATTTGCCGAATATGTTTCGACGGAAATTTATTTTGATTTTGGGAAATTTCTTCTTCGAGATTCTGAATCGAAACAAAAAATTATTCACAATTATTTGGATATTTTTCGTCGCCCCGAATTTTTGCAACGAATTTATAAAGAGAGGAAATGGGATAAATTAATTGAGGATTTAATAAGAGCGGGTAACTTCGGCGTAAAGGAATTATTTTATCAACGTGCTAAATTTTATGGAACAAAAACATTATTTCGTACTCTTGAAGGGAAGAAACAACACGAATATTCTTGGAACGATGTAAAAACCAAAGTTGAACGTTATTCAAAAGCGTTACGAACTCTGATTTCCGAATTTGGAGAAGAAACAAAAGTTGCCTTTCTTTTGGAAAATTCTCTCGATATGGCATTACTCGATTTAGCTTGTTTGACTTCCGGTATTGTAAATATGATGATCCCCGCAAATTCAGTTCCCAAACATATCGAACTTATTCTAAATCAAGCCGAAGCGAAATTAATTTTTGTTGCAAACGAA
The DNA here is from genome assembly GCA_964477915.1 of uncultured Melioribacter sp. Lineage (GTDB taxonomy): Bacteria > Bacteroidota > Ignavibacteria > Ignavibacteriales > Melioribacteraceae > WGAL01. The sequence goes on from CAYZGB010000210.1 coordinate 1,021, forward strand.
AAACAACTTTCCAAAATCAAACAAATTCGTAGTTCACTAACTTCATTGGAAAAAATTGTTTTGCTTTCCGGTTCATCTATTGAAAAAGATGTAATTACTTTCGATGAGTTTTTGTCTTACGAAAAAAAATATGCAATTGAAAAAGATCTTTACACAAAAAAGCAAATAGATGTTGATTCTTTAGCAACTATAATGTACACATCTGGGACAACAGGCGAGCCTAAGGGAATTACCTTTACATATATGAATATTGTTTACAAGCGCTTTTGCAGGGCAATGGCTGTGCCTTTCCTTGGCGATAAAGATAGATATTTATCTTTTCTTCCTTTGTTTCATACTTTCGGGCGTTATCTCGAATTAATGGGCTCAATTTTCTGGGGTGCGGAATACACATTTATGGAAAATCCTTCCGTAGAAACTATGATTGAAAATATGGACACTGTAAAACCGACAATTTTTATTAGTATTCCTAAAAAGTGGTTACAACTCTACGAAGCAATAACACAAATAGTAAACATTGAATTAGATGATGATTCCGAGATTGAAGACGCAGTAAAAAAGGTAACCGGTGGAGCATTAAGGTTCGGACTTTCAGCCGCTGGTTTCTTACCGCCCGAGGTTTTTATTTTCTTCCAAAAGTACGGTGTTGAGCTGATGAGCGGTTTTGGAATGACAGAGGCAACCGGTGGCATTACAATGACACCGATTGGAGAATATCGTGAAAACTCGTTAGGAAAGGCTTTGCCCGGTATTGAGATAAAACTTGCCGAGGATGGAGAACTTTTAATTCGAGGTGCTTACGTAACTCCCGGATATTTTTTACGCGAAAAAGAAACTTTTGACGAAGAAGGCTGGCTTCATACCGGTGATATTATGAGGGAAGACAAGGACGGCTTTATAGAGATTATTGATAGAAAAAAAGAGATTTATAAAAATATAAAGGGCGAAACAATTGCTCCGCAAAAAATAGAAAATCTATTTCGTGGTTTCGATTTGGTAAAACAAGTTTTTTTAGTTGGCGATCATATGCCTTATAATACGGTTCTTATTTATCCTAATTACGATGCCGATATTTTTTCTAATCATAAATATTCCGAATCTGAATTAAAGGAAATTTTTGTCTCCATTGTTGAATCCGTAAATCGTTTTCTTGCTCCGTTCGAGAGGATACTTGATTTTAGAATTATTGGTCGAGCTTTTTCGCAAGAAAATGGCGAGCTTACTCCAAAAGGGACATACAAAAGAAGGATTATCGAGCAGAATTTTGATGAGTTAATTTCATCTATGTATAAAAAACAATACATAGGTTTGAAGTTAGATGAAATTGAGGTGAGCATTCCTAATTGGTTCCTTCGCGAAAAAGGAAAACTAAGTGATGAAGTTTACTTTAGCGGTAATAAAATAAGATTTAAGAATGAAGAAAAATTTCTAATACTCGAAAAGAAAGGCGAAAATCTTTACCGCATTGGAGATTATATTTATGAAATTAAAGGAAAGAAAATCGATTTACAACCTTTCCTTACTAATCCGATCTATTGGATTGGAAATAAGAATCTTTATGAATTCTGTGGCGAATCTATTTTTCAATGGTACAGAAATCGTGACCCTGAGAAAAACATTAAGTTTATCTCATCAGAAAGTATTATCGAAAACCCAACTGCTTTTTCTGTAATGGTTAATGAATTCCATGTTGGAGGTGAAAAATCCTTATACGCATTGAATATTGCTGTTTTTCTTTTACAATCAAATGATGAAAAAGGACAACTTTCGGCAGTAAATTATTTAAAATTTCTTACTACCGACGAGGCTTTGCCCATTTTCAAAATAGTAAAA
>CAYZGB010000211.1:0-2848 GCA_964477915.1 uncultured Melioribacter sp.
CGATGCTAAATTTTCGTGCCCGGGCCAATCGACAAAACGAACGTAATCATTTAATGCCAATTCCGATGTTATCAGTTTCAAATATCCCCGTGCATCTCCTTCGCCGATAATCAACATTAAAGCATTGGGAATTTCGGAAATAATTTTTTTCATTGCTTTTACCGGCACGTCCAACCCGCGATTATGAGAAACGGCGCCTGAATAAAGAATGATAAATTTACCTGATAATTCATCGCTGAACTTTTCGGCATTTACAGGTTTACGGACAAATGTTTTGAGGCTAACAGTATTCGAGACAATCTTAATTTTATTGCCAATACCATACTCTTTTTCCAATCGTTCCTTGTTTTCTTCAACAACGGCAATGACTCCATCGGCTTTTTTGACGGCAATTTTTTCCAATTTTTTAGCGGATTTCGGATTTTTGAAAATCTTATTCAAAATTCCTTTTTTATTATATGCTTTTAATGCAGCGGGATAATTTTCGTGCATATCGAAAATCAAAGGCTTTTTCAATATCGATTTCAAAAGCATTCCGAACGGCATCATCGGTAAATCGTGAGTGTGAATAAAATCGGGCTTAAAACGGAATGCGGTTTTCAATACGTAATAAAGATAGCGTGGATTGAAAATTATAGGAAAGTTGAAAATCTTATTCAATTTTTTATTTGAAAAATTTGCTTTTACTCTAACTATCTCACAATAAGGGAATTCGGGATTTTTTCCTTTCTCGTATTGATTACAAAGCAAAAGCACTTCGTAGCCGTTTTCGTGTAAGGATTTAATTTCCTTTTCCAACCTAATATCCGGTGGAAAAGTCGATTGAAGAAGCATTAGGATTTTGTTTTTTCTTCGTTTCATTTACCAGTTCATCTTTTTCGAATAATGATTTTTCCGAAATAATCGGAAAGTTCAAGTAAATCGTTTTTTTTAATAATCAAAACTTCGGATACTTTCGTTTTTGTTTCGTAAGTAAATAAAAATAAATATGCAAAACTCCAAACTGAAATCACTATTGACATACTCAAACCTGCACCAAGTATCGCAAATTCTTTAATTAAAAAATAATTTGAAATTAACGATAAAATCGTAACCAATAAATTAAGGTAAAGAATTTTTATTGGGAAACCTTTCCCCATATAATATGAATGAATTACCGTGCCAACTCCAAAAAAAATTAAACCGAAAGATAGTGCAAGCAAAGGCTCGTATGCACCCGAAAAAGTTTTCCCGAAAAGTAAAATAATTAAAAATTTCCCAATCAAAATTATTCCAATTACAACTATCAATAAAAAGAATGTAATAATACGAACAACCTTCGCCGTTTGTTCTACGATTGATAAATCCTTATTTGCGGTGTTCGAAAAAATCAAAGTTCCGGCAACATTCGGGAAACGCTGAAACATATCCGAAAAAATTAGTGCAACCGAAAAAATTCCAACCGAAGCAGAATTGAGCAAATTACTTAAGAAAAACACGGAACTTCTTTTTGTAAGAAATATTTCCAGATTGGCTAATGTCGATTTAAAACTTAAAATTATTTGTTTTGTAAAATTGAAATCGGATTTGCCCTTTGTTTTTCGGGCTTTCGAAAAAAGTGAACGAAAACTTGCAATAAATATTACGAAATAAATAACAAAAATATTTACAAAAATTAAATTAAGTCCGAATGAAAAAACAAAAATTCCGATGGCATCAAGAATCAAAATTCCCAAAGTTGCAGAAACCAAAAGAACATTGAAATGGTAAATATCTTTCAAGCCGAGAAATATTGCTTGCATAGCCAACCACATTACCGAAAAAGCCGAAATTGAAATAGCCACAAAAAGGTAAACCGGTTCAATCTTAAACATATCCGTGATTTTAAAAATCTCATTTAATCCAATAAATAAAAGTCCAACTAAAATAATTACGATAAGTGAAAAAAGGTTATTCCGCAAAAGCTTTCTTAAATTGTTTTGATTTTCCGCGACAATCAATGTGTTACTACGTCGCAAACCCTCGCCCAAAAGTAAATTAAAAAAAAGAACGATATTCATTACTACTGTGTAAATACCTTTATTTTCGGGACCGAGCCAGCGTGTAATTATAATGGAATTAATCAAACCAAAAACAACTACGAGAATATTTCCCGCACTTGTCATAAAAAAGTTTTTCAGGAAATTACTTTTCATCCGAAATGCTCACAAGGATTGAATTCGACTGACTAAAATATTTTTTACGTAACATAAATTTTTCGAACCAAACAAGAAAAGGATACATAAATAAAATGCCGTAAATTACGGGACCCATTGTAAGTGCTAAAATAAAAAAGGACATTCCAATTACCATACTGAAATGAGTAAGTAACAAAAGTATTTTCAATTTTCCCGTTATCATAAATTTATACCAAAGATAAGCAATCAACATCCCAAATAAAAACGGAAACAGAAAAGGTCCTACAATGCCGTAATCGTTAATCAAATCGCGTAAGTAAGTTGCAGTGTTTGACCAAAGCGGAATTAAATAACCTTTTAATTTATAATCTACTTTTTCGACCAAACCGAGTTTACCTAGGAAAGAATAAATCGGTTTAAATGTATTTGCCGCAAACGGACGATGTTCTTCGGCACCGGACATTATGTATTTGTTAAGCACTCCGACTTGACCAGCCGCATAGAAATAAATTTGAGGTGAAATTACAAATCCGCCTTTGGTTTGTGCAAGCTCCGATTTCGCAACCGAGTATTTTTTTTCATCGGTTGTTCTTAAAGCCTTAATTAATGATACGGCAAAAACCATTAAAGAGAAGATTACAATTAATCCGACAATTTTTTTCGTATTTAATTTTTTCTTTTTTAAAACACCC
>CAYZGB010000212.1:0-2744 GCA_964477915.1 uncultured Melioribacter sp.
AGTGCTTATTAATTTTTTCTATTATCGTTTCTTTATGAAAATTAAGTTCGCTTCTCCAAACCGAATCTTGCACACGTAGGAAAAGCGTTTTGTTACTGATTTTCTTTGCTTTTGCAATTTTTTTTAGATCCGGGAAAATTTCCGAAAATTTTCTTACCACTTCATTTTCAATTAGAATATTATTTATCGGTTCAAATTCCTTGCTTTGTAAAATATCCGAAACTGCTTTTGGACTACTTTTACGCATTTGCAACTTTCCCGTTCTCAATCAAAATCAATTTATCGGATTCGTTTTTCTGAAATTTCTCAAACCTCGTAAAATCGGTCATTGTAATAAATGCTTGTCCCACTTTATCTAAATAATCGCGGATTTTTTCCGAACGATAAGAATCGAGCTCGCCAAAAATATCATCCATTAAAAAAATTGGTGTTTCGCCCGATTTATCTTTTATGTAATAAAACTGCGCAAAACGCAAAGCAATTTGAAACGTTTTATGTTGTCCTTGCGAACCGAACTTTTTTAATAATTTTTCATTTAAATAAAATTCAAAATCATCGCGATGCGGACCAATTAAATTAGTGCCTCGTGCAATCTCCAAATCTCTTCTTTCTTCAAATGATTTTTGCAACTTTACGAAAATATTTTGTTTGTTAAATTCGGTTGAAAACGTAACGTAATTTATTCGTGGAATTTCGACTTCGTCCATAATTTTTTTGTAAGCGGTTTCAACATATTTTTCAAATTCCGAAACAAATGATTGCCGGTGTAAAATAATTTCCGCACCTAATTTTATTAGTGTTTCTGTCCAAGCATCAAGTTCCGCCAATGATTTATTCGATTTGTTTTCTCGTATTTGCTGTAAAATTGAAGCACGATATTTAAGTGTTCTTTTGTATTCAAGCAACATTTTCAAATAAGTTCCACTCGCCTGAGAAATAATCGAATCAACAAATTTTCTTCTATTCGCCGGTGTTCCCATTGTTATTTCGTGATCGGCAAGCGAAAGAATTACAACAGGGAATTTCCCAATAATTTCGGACGGTTTAAAAATTTGTTTATCGTTCAAAAAATATTTTTTCCGTCTTTCAACAGCATCAAAAAAAACTCGAACCTGATTATTAGTTAGCGAAATAAACTTCCCTTTCAATTCAAAAAAGTTTTCGCCAAAAGAAATTGCTTCACTATCTCCGGTTTGCCCAAACCCTTTTGTTGTGCTTAAATAATAAATCGCTTCCAAAACGGTTGTTTTTCCGTGTCCGTTTCCGCCTACTATGTAATTAAGTTTATCAGAAAATTTAATGGAGTTATTTTTATGTAATCTAAAATTTCTTAACTCAATATTTTCAAGAATCATCTTAAACGTTCAACCTCACCGGCATAAGCAACATAATCAATTCGCTATTATCCTCTTTTTCGGCGGGTAAAATTAAAACCGCTTTGCTTGGTGAATGAATTTTAAACAAGATTTTTTCTTTATCGGAAAGATGTTGTACAACCTGAATTAAGTAATCGCCGTTGAATCCAATTTCCATTTCTTCGCCTTGGTATTCAGCCGGAATTGATTCAAAACTTTCGTCACCAATATCGTAATCTTGAGAAAATAGTGTAATTTCTTCACCTTCTTTTAACGAAATTTTTACACGTTTTAAAGTATCGCGAGAAATTAACAAAATTCTTCTTAACGAAGTAAGCAATGTTTTAGGTTCGAGAACAAGAGTATATTCATTTTCAAGAGGAATTACACTTTTGTAATCCGGGAAATTGCCTTCAATCAACCGGGAAGTTAGAGAAAAATTATCCATTACAAAAGCAATTGAATTTTGCCTAAATGCAATTTTAACTTCGTGTTCACCAAGATTTTTAGATAAAACATTTAATGTATCGCCCGGAACAATATATTTTTGAGCATTTTCCACTGCATATTCAGGCAAAAGGAGGTTAACTAACTTGTGCCCATCGGTCGAAACAAATCTTAAACCCTCTTCGCTAAATTCAAACAAAAGACCTTTTAACGCCGGACGAAAATCTTCGTCGCTAATTGCAAAAGAAGTTCTGTAAATAACATCGGAAAGTGTATTTCCGTCCATATTTATCGAATGAAGCACGTTTGGATCGTTTTCGGTAAAAAAGGTCGGAAGTTCAGGGAAATCAGCCTCTGGATAATAACCAATAATAAATTCACCTTTATCCCATAATAATTTTAGTCTGTTATTATCCATTACTTCAAAAATTAACGTTACATTATTAAGCGAACGAACGGTGTCGTATAATTTCCTCGCTTGAATTAAAGCTTTGAAATCCGAATCGGCTACAACATTGATTTGCGATTTTGCAGCCATTTCGAGATCGGTAGCAAAAATTGTTAATACACCATCTTTAATTTCAATTAAAAAACTGGATAAAGTTTCAACCGGCGTTTTGGTTGGAACGGCAGGAAAAACTTTAGTAAGTGCTTTTTCTAATTCAGTACTATTTACTTTAAATTGCATTGTTTTTCTCCGAAAATTTATCTTTAAAAAGTACGGAAAATATCATTGAAATTCAACATTCGAACATTACTTTGAAAATCGTTTTAGCATTGATTTTCTTACTTAAAAGTAACTTTAAGAAGTGTTATGAAAGGAGTCTTTAAAATAAAAAACCGGGCTCGGTAACCCGGTTATTTTGAAGTGGGCAGAGACGGAATCGAACCGCCGACACAAGGATTTTCAGTCCTTTGCTCTACCGACTGAGCTATCTGCCC
>CAYZGB010000213.1:0-2744 GCA_964477915.1 uncultured Melioribacter sp.
TTTAACAAAACCAAACAATTCCGATTCAAAAAGTGAAGGTGTTAAAGATGCGCAATTTACAGCAATAAACGGTTTGTTACTTCTTACTCCGTTTTTGTGAATGTAACGAGCAACTAACTCTTTACCTGTTCCGGTTTCTCCTTGAATTAATGTGTGAAGCGAATATTGTCCAGCTTTTAATGCTCTTTGTAATTGTACTTTAAGTTCGGGACTTTGTCCTATAATAACAGTATCGAAAGAAGGCTTTGACAAAAAGCGATCTTTTAAAATTTTGTTTTCCGATTCAAGCAATTTCTTCAATTTCCGATTTTCCATTTCCAAAAGAAATTGCTTGTAAATTTTGTCAACACTTGATTGTAATTCTACTTCTTTATATGGTTTTCTAATAAAATCTTTTAAACCAATCTTAATTGCGTTTTCAAGAACATCCTCATCACCGAAACCAGTGATTAAGATTATATTTTTAACAAGATTGTTTTTTTTGACTTTTTGAGCGAGTTCCAATCCGTTTTTACCAGGCATCTTTAAATCGGTAATAAGAAGATGTATCTCATTATTTTTTACAATTTTAAGTGCTTCGGAATAATTTTGTGCTTTGAAAATATTGTACTCAGGATTTTCAAGTCCAAGTGAAAGATTTTCCAAGGAATAAACATCATCGTCAACAATTAAAATATTAAATTTCATTTTCCCGTAATCTCCGGTTAATTAGCTACATTTATTAAATTTTATTTCTACAGCAGCACCGATTTCGCTATTGTAAATTTTTATTTCACCGCTATTTTTTTCAACAATTTTTTTCGAAAGCCATAGGCCTAAGCCAGTCCCCAAACCTTTTGGTTTTGTAGTATAAAACGGTTCGAACGGTTTATTCAAAATTTCATCCGAAAAACCTTTCCCAGTATCGGAAAATTTAATAACACACTTACCTTCACTACCTTGCCTAAAAGAAATTTCAATTTTCTTCTCACCTTGATTTTTTTCAAGTATTGAATCACGAGCGTTGAAAATAATATTAGAAAAAATTTCTATTAAATCATTTTTAGAAACTGAAATTTTACAGTGATTTTCAGAATTTTTAATTAAAAAGATTTGTTTAGATTCAAACTCTGTTACAAATAAATCATACCAACTTTTCCATACTTCATCAAAATCTACACATTTAGTATCGTCTTCAATATTGCCTTTTGCCGAATAAAGGAATTTTGAAATTTTAGATTTCATAAATTCGGATGAACGTAAAATTAAATCGATATTTACATCAGAGATTTTCCTTTTTAATCTTTCGGCACTGTTTAGAATTGCTCCAAGCGGACTATTTAACTGATGAGCAAAACTTGCGGCAATTGTACCAAGCAAGACAAATTTTTCGTTTTGTATTAATAAAGCCGTCGCGCTTTCCAGCTCTTCCCTACTCTTTCTTAATTCCTCGTTTCGTTTTCTTAAAGTTTTAAGACTTTTTTTAAGAGAGATTAACCATAACAAAATAACAAGAAAAAGAGATATAGATAATACTCGAATTAGAAAAATTTTGGTTTTATCATTAATTCTTTCCAAAATTACTAATTTTTTAAAATCGATAAATCTCCTATTTTTATTTTTTTGATTTATCAGAAAATAAGATCCCACGTATTCCGAATAGCCTCCAAACCCATATTTACTATCATTATTCGGGAATTTTGTAAGCAATTCAAGGTTATTATCGGTTACGTAAATATATTGAGGATAAACAAAGAAAATTTTGTTTTTAACTAATGGGAAATTTCCGGTAGAATAATAGAAATTTTCAGGCAAACGAGCTAATAATCCGGTGAATTTCTGATTGTATTTTTTAAAAGGCTCAATAAGCAAATTTTTGTTTTCGTCAATTGTTTGAAAATACATTTTCTTATGCAAAATTAAAAATGTTTTATTTAAATCACCTGTTAAAACCAACGTATCTAACTTTTCGGTAACTGGCGAATAAATTAATATTCCTGTTTTCATAAATCTTCTTGATTTAAAATGAAGAATAAATAAAGAATCTTCTAATACTGGTTCAATTCTTTCGAGATGTTCAAATGAAGTTCCGACTTTCATTCTGCTCACAACCTTACCATCCAAAGAGCATTTTACAATGTAGGAATAAACATCGGTTGAAAAATCTTTTGCAGTACTATCCGGTAAAGGTGGCGGATTATTAGCAAAACTTGTATCCAAAATTATTTTGAAACCTTTTTTTGCTTGAACTGCTCTGTAAAATGTGTTATGAGAAAAAAACAAACCATTTGAATAAGCATATGTAGTATAGAAAAAATATCCCGGAGTTTTTTGGGAAAAAGCAAATCCCGAAATAAAATCCGCAGTTTTAATTTCCCATAACAATTTGAAATTATGATTAATATCAAAAGCAAGAATACGTCGATAATCGTGTTTATGTGGATAAGTGGTATTTATTGCTACAATAAGTAAACTATCGTTTATAATTTTTGCTAAATGGTAGTATTCCAAAGTTTTGTGGTTTACTTTTTGGCTATATACGTCATGAATAAAAAAAGTTTTATCCGTATTAAATTCAAGAATCTGAATATGAAATCTACTTTCGTTTAAATAACCTAATACAAGTAAATCCTTACCATTTGAATGAACAACGGATTGAGGATAAGTAAAAGTTCCGGAATTATCATCTACGTGAAATTCGTCAAGTAAATGGTAATTTTTCTTGTAAAATTGAATTGCTCTTGTTTTGGCAGGAGTATTAGTGA
>CAYZGB010000214.1:0-2734 GCA_964477915.1 uncultured Melioribacter sp.
CGGGTAAGAACGATCCAATGTCATCACGCGAAAATCCGAATGTCATTTGGGTTAAGTCATTTGTACCGAAACTAAAGAATTGTGCGGTTTCGGCAATTTCACCGGCAGTAAGTGCGGCACGCGGTGTTTCCACCATTGTTCCAATTAAGAAATTAATTTTAGTTTTCTTTTGTTTGAAAACTTTTTCAGCGGTTTTCAAAACAACTTCTTTCTGCAAGTCGAGTTCTTTTTTGGTGGAAACCAAAGGAATCATAATTTCGGGATAAACACGTACACGTTTTTTCTTTACATTAATTGCGGCTTCCAAAATTGCACGTGTTTGCATTTCGGTAATTTCGGGATAAGTATTACCCAAACGGCATCCGCGGTGTCCGAGCATCGGGTTGACTTCGGCAAGTTCTTCAACTTTACGTTTGATTTTATTTACCGAAACGCCCATAATTTTTGCCATTTCCTTTTGCTCTTTTGCTCCTTTTGGTAAAAATTCGTGCAACGGAGGATCCAACAAACGAATTGTAACCGGCAAGCCGTTCATCGCTTCGAAAATTCCTTCGAAATCTTTTCTTTGAATTGGTAAAAGTTTATCCAATGCTTTTCTTCTTCCTTCTTCGTCATCGGCAAGAATCATCTCGCGAACAGCAAGAATTTTATCTTCGCCAAAGAACATATGCTCGGTACGGCAAAGTCCAATACCCATTGCACCGAATTCACGTGCTTTACGCGAATCTTTCGGAGTATCGGCATTTGTACGAACTTTAAGGCGAGCGTGTTTATCTGCAAGTTTCATCAATTTTGCAAAATCGCCGCTAAGTTTTGCTTCGGCAGTTTTGATTTTGCCCGAGTAAACATATCCCATCGAGCCGTCAAGCGAAATCCAATCGCCTTCTTTGATTGTTAAACTACCGGCTTTTGCAATTTTCTTTTTGTAATCGATAGAAAGTTCACCTGCACCGGTTACGGCACATTTACCCATTCCGCGAGCAACAACAGCTGCGTGCGAAGTCATTCCGCCTCGAGCCGTTAAAATACCTTCGGCAGCGTCCATTCCTTTCAAATCTTCAGGTGAAGTTTCAATACGAACAAGAATTACTTTTTCGCCTTTTGCCGCCCATTCTTCGGCATCTTCTGCGTGGAAAACTACGCGTCCTGTTGCAGCGCCAGGTGAAGCACCTAATCCTTTGGTAATTACTTTTGCTTTTTTCAATTCGCTTGCATCAAATACCGGGTGAAGAAGTTCATCCAATTTTTCCGGTTCTACACGCATAATTGCAGTTTCTTCGTCAATCAAGCCTTCCTTCAACATATCCATTGCAATTTTAACCATTGCAGCGCCGGTACGTTTTCCGTTACGTGTTTGAAGCAACCAGAGTTTACTATTTTGAATTGTAAACTCAAGGTCTTGCATATCTTTGTAATGTTTTTCGAGTTTATCTTGTACTTCGTAAAGTTCTTTGTAAACTTCGGGCATTGTTTCTTCGAGCGAAGGATATTTTTCTTTTCTTTCTTTTTCGGAAATACCTTGTGCTTTTGCCCATTTTTGCGAACCTTTTTTCGTAATTTGTTGAGGTGTACGAATACCGGCAACAACATCTTCGCCTTGTGCGTTAATTAAATATTCACCGTTGAAAACATTTTCGCCAGTTGCGGCATCGCGAGTAAATGCAACACCGGTTGCCGAATCGTTACCCATATTTCCGAATACCATTGCCTGAACGTTAACCGCTGTTCCCCAATGTGCGGGAATGTTATTTATTTTGCGATAGAGAATGGCGCGGTCGTTATTCCAACTATCGAATACCGCCATAATTGCGCCCCAAAGTTGTTCCCACGGATCGGTTGGGAAGTTCTTTTTGGTTCTTTGTTTAATAATTTTTTTGAAGCGTTTTACGAGTTCTTGTAAATCTTCAACCGTAAATTCGGTATCCAATTCAATTTTTCTTTCTTTTTTCAAATCATCAATAATTTCTTCAAACGGGTCGTGATCTTCTTTATTTTCGGGCTTCATTCCCATTACAACATCGCCGTACATTTGAATAAAACGACGATAAGAATCCCAAGCAAAACGCGGGTTATTTGTTTTTTCCGCCAAACCTTCAACAACTTCGTCATTCAAACCGAGATTCAAAACCGTATCCATCATTCCCGGCATCGATGCAGGTGCACCGGAACGGACTGAAACTAGAAGCGGTTTTTTCTTATCACCGAATTTTAATTTCATAATTTTTTCGATGTGCTTAATACCCTTTTGTACATTGGGTTCGAGAAGTTCGCGGGTTTTCTTTTGCCCAATTTCAAAATATCTGTTGCAAACTTCTGTTGTAATTGTAAATCCGGGCGGTACTGGTACACCGACTTTATTCATCTCTGCAAGGTTAGCACCTTTCCCTCCGAGCAATTCTTTCATTTTAGCATTGCCTTCGGCTTTACCGTTTCCGAATAAATAAACGAGTTTGTTTACTTTCGTTTTTTTCTTTGCCATTTGCGGAACCTCCGTCCTATTTTATTGATTTCTATCTAATTTACTTATAATTTAATGCGAAAATTTCATTTGTCAAGTATTTTTTTAAAGCATATAATTTACGAAAATTTTTAGAAATGTTTTTTAAATTTGTGTTAAATTCTACCTAAATTGTAAATTCATAATGTTGAATTATGAATTGTCTTTTTAAACAAAGTTGAATTTAGTTTGGCAATACTTCACAAACTTCTTTCGCACGGAGAAAAAATGTTATTG
>CAYZGB010000215.1:0-2720 GCA_964477915.1 uncultured Melioribacter sp.
CGAACCTACAAATCCAACTGCTGAATATTTGGTTTATTTTTCTTATGTAGGAGCGGGGAAAGGCGATTATGAACAGATAAACATTAAGGAATATAAATTTGTCGGGATAAAACAAGGCTCTTATTTGCCAATAATTTTCTTGCCACTTCCGCAAAAGAAAGAGGTTGCGGATTTTCATTTCGATTATTCACCTCTGGATGGATTGAATTTACTCGGTGAATTTTCGGCAAGTAATTTCGATAGAAATAAACTATCGTTGGTCGATAACGAAAAGAATACCGGCGTTGCAACAAATTTTGAAATAGAATACAAAAAAAATAAAAACAAAATTTTTGGAATAAATGTTGGCGGAATTGAAACCGGATTTAAAAATCGCTTTATTAACGAAAGATTTAATCCTTTGGAAAGAATTGATAATGTTGAGTTTAAGCGAAATTACAATATTGCCGACTCGGCAACAGGAAATCAGCTTTTGCAAGAAGTTCATTTGAAATTACAACCGGTTGAAAATTTTGAGATTGGCGGAAATTACGGTAGAGTAAAATACGGAGAAGACTTTATTTCAAACCGCTATCGTTTCTTGGTCTCCACAAAAAATGAAAGCAAATATAAATTCAGGTTTTACAATAATTACGTAAGTTCAAAATCGTTTGGGCTAAAAAGTTATTTCCTTGAACAAAAGGGAAACTTGTTTTATTCGATTTGGAAATTAAAACCCGGAATAAATTATTTGCGTGATAAAAAAACAGAATCAATTTCGGCAAATGTAATTTCACCAAATAGCCACGATTATTTGGAAGTTGAGCCTTATCTCGAATTCCAAAAGTATTACGGAATAACCGCTTCGGTAAAATACAAATTGCGAAAAGAAAAAAGTCCGCTCGAAAATAAGCTATCAGACGAAGCGGAATTAAAATCCACAAGTATTGAATTTGTTTATCGAAACATTCGAGAGTTTACAACAACTTTGAGTTTGGCATTTCAGAAGAAAAAATACACGGAAGCCTTTAAGAATAAGGGATTTAAGGATAACGAAACGATTTTAATCCGTTCGAGAACGCAGTTAAACTTGTTTAAGAATTTTTTGAAAGGTGATTTTTATTACAATACGGCAACAGAAAAAGCCGCAAAGTTACAGAGAATTTTTCTACCTGTTCCACCTGGCTCCGGTAATTATATTTATCTTGGCGATTTGAACGGCAACGGCATTGCGGACGAAGATGAATTTTCGCCAACTGTCGACGGTGGCGATTTTATTGTAACCACTATTCCAACCGATAAACTTTATCCAGTTATTTCGCTTCAAGCAAATGCACGAGTTCGTTTTGATTTTTCAAAATTATTTAAATACAAATCATTTTGGAAAACCATTCTTTCACCAATTAGCACCGAAACGTTTTTCCGTGTTGATGAAAAAAGTAAAGTGGAACAAACCGAAAAAATTTATTTGATGAATCCGCATTATTTTCTCAACGATTCGACTACAATTAACGGCGGACAACAATTCCGCAACGATATTTATTTATTCAGAACAAGCGGAAAGTTTTCCGTGCGCGCAAGGTTTTATCAAAAGAAGCGATTAAGCCAATATAGTCAAGGGCTTGAGAAAAGTTACTACCGCGAAAAAAGTTTAAGAGTTCGAACAAGACTTACGCGAGATATTCGCAACCAAACCGATTACGCTTACATCGATGATTACTTGGTTTCCGCTTCGCCGGTTCACCAAAGCCGTAAAGCCACAACTCAAAAAATTTACAGCGATTTTTCATATCGTCCGTATCCGAGAGTTGAGGTCGGATTTAAGTTTGGCGTAGGACGTGTGATTGATAAATTCCCCGCAACGCCTTCGCAGATTGATTTTAATTCGGAATTGGTTCGTGTTAATTTTTCGTTTGTTAATCACGGACGTTTACGAATTGAGATTGAGCGGAAAGAATTATCGGCGAATGTTCCAATTAGTCAAATTCCCTTTGAAATAACGCAGGGAAATTCGTTAGGGAAAAATTATTTTTTACGAATTAATCTCGATTACAAATTAAGTAACAATATTCAGACAACACTTTCGTACACCGGAAAGAAATACGCCAGTTCGGATATTATTCATTTATTGCGTGCCGAAGCTCGAGCGTATTTTTAGTGTGCAAATTATCGTAAAAGATTAACCAATAAAATTTATTATCACTTGATATCCTCTAAAGAAGGAAACACTTGTTTTAACCACAGAGTGCACAGAGATTCACAGAGAATTTTCTTCTCCGTCCGAAACTGAGTTTCTGACGGAAGTAACATTAGAAAATCCGTTTCGAAATTGAAAAGGTAAAGTCCGGTGGAAACGCATCTTTGTGTTAAACTATAAAAATAAATTGTCATTTCGAACTCCGAGTACAACTTGTTGCCGAGGGGTGAGAAATCTTAAGAAAGAAAAAGCTTTCTCCCTCCGCTCATTTCATTCGCTTCGGTCGAAATGACAGCAAAATAAAGTCCCGTAGGGACGAAATCTTTGTAAAATAAAAAACACCAATAAAATTAAGCTCTATAGGAGCGAAACCTAAAATTATTTAAACGAAACAAAGTTTCGTGTATTAATTCCGAACGAAATACAATATCGCTGGTAGGAAAATAGTTTCATCTATTTCCTTACATTCTTATTCCTTTTATCCTCTTTTCCTTTTTACCTTTTAACCTTTTTGAACTTTATGAACTTTCAACTTTACAAACTT
>CAYZGB010000216.1:0-2716 GCA_964477915.1 uncultured Melioribacter sp.
AAATCCACTGAATTTATTGGAGATTATTTATTACAATAAACCAACCCGCGAAATTCAACTGCTTTCCGAAGCTACTTTGTTAAAACATTTTAATAGTATTCGTGCAGATTACGATGCAATGATTTTTGCAAGTGCAATTCTTGAATTGACTGATAAATTGATTCATTCGGATGAGCCAAACGAAAGATTATTCAAAGGAATTGTAAGAATATTCGATTTAATGAACTCAACCCCGGCTTTTGCGGAAATGTTTTTCGTAAAATTTCTTTTTTTCTTTATTGAAATTTTAGGATACAAACTAACAACAGAATATTGTATGAAATGTAATGCATCGCTTCAAAACGAGAGGAAAGTTGCCTTCAATTACGAGAAAGGATTTCTCTGTGAAAAATGTGCTCAAAACGAAATAATTAATTTTTCATTTTCAAAGGAACAATACAAAAAAATAATGTGTTTAACTTCCCGTAAAATCGAATGTGATGTCGGAAATAAATTGTTAAATAAACTAATTACGCTATTTGAAAAATATATGGATTTTCAAATTGAAGAATTTAGCGAAATTAAAACATTGAAATTGATTACTAATTTGGAGGAATAATGAATAGAAGAAGTATTTGGAGTGCTCTCGGACTTTTAATAATTGGAGCGGTATTTGGTGCAACTCTGGTTGGGAATTTCGGTTATATGCACAAATCGTATGCTGGTGATGTTAAACTCGGAAGCGATTCCGAACCGGTACAGCAAGTATCCGGAAGTTTGCAATCGTTTGAAAATGCTTTTGTACAAGTTGCACAAAAAGTAACTCCCTCAATAGTTGAAATCAAGGTTGTAAGCAAAATAAAAGGTAATCCGCACGAAGGCTTACCGTTTTTTATGCCTTTTGATATGCCTAAACAACAAGAAGGCTTGGGAAGCGGCGTAATTATTTCGAAAGACGGTTACATTGTAACAAATAATCACGTTGTGGAAAATGCAACAAGCGTAACGGTTACTTTGCACGATAAAAGAGAATACGATGCAGAAGTAATTGGAACCGACCCACTTACAGATTTAGCCGTAATTAAAATTGATGCCGATGATATTACACCAATTCATTTTGGTAATTCCGATAGTATTAAAGTCGGGCAATGGGTAATGGCAATTGGTAATCCGCTTTCGTTTTCGTCAACAGTTACTGCGGGAATAATTAGTGCCAAAAACAGAAGCTTGCGTTTAATTAAAGATAGTTACGGCGTCGAAAACTTTATTCAAACCGATGCGGTAATTAATCCGGGCAATAGCGGCGGTGCCTTGGTGGACTTACACGGTTCGTTAATAGGTATTAACACAGCAATTGCAACTAACGGATTTTCGGCAAGTTACATTGGATATGGATTTGCAATTCCTGTAAATCTGGTAAAAGCAGTTGCAGAAGATTTGATTGAAAACGGAGAAGTAAGCCGTGGATATATTGGTGTACGAATTGAAGCAGTAAGTGATGCAACTGCAAGAGCAGTTGGATTAGATAAACCGAAGGGCGTTCTTATTCAAGGAATTGTAGAAGACGGGGCTGCAGCGGAAAAAGATATTAAAGAAGGCGATATTATTCTTAAAGTTGATGACAAAGAAGTTACTCAGCCCAATGAATTGCAAAGTTACATTGCAACCAAGCGTGCCGGCGATACTGTAAAACTTACACTATATCGCGATGGAAAAACAATAGAAAGATACGTAACGCTTAAAGCACCGAAAAATAAAGGTAAAAGTCATCACAGAAAAGAAGCGAAGAAAAAGAGAAAACACGAAATTGAAACAAAAGAATTTGCAAATATCGGATTGACGGTAAGAGACCTTTACGATAACGAGTATGATGAATACGGTGTTGACAACGGAATTATGATTACTAAGACCGAACGTTTCGGCAAAGCGGACGAAGCCGGAATTGGTAGAGGTCTTGTAATTGTTGAAGCCGATAGACAAAAAATCGATAATGTAGAACAATTTGAAAAAATCATTGACGATAAAAAAGGAAATGCAGTTTTGTTGAAAGTTGTTTATCCAGATGGAAGCAAGAGATTTGTCGGACTTGAAATTCCCGAGGAGTAATTGAAAAAATTACGATTAAAAAAAGCCTTCGCAATTGCGAAGGCTTTTTTAGTTATAATACAATCTATATCATATTTTATTATGATTTACTTGCTAATTCTAAAACACGTAATGCTCGTTTAACAACAGGCGGGTCAATCATTTTACTTCCGAGTGATACTACTCCAAGTCCTTTTCTTTCCGCTTCTTCAAATGCTTCAACAATTTTTTTTGCTTTCTCAATTTCTTCTTCTGTTGGTGCAAATGCCTCGTGTACAACAGGAATTTGTCTAGGATGAATACAACCTTTACCGTCGAAACCAAGAGATTTCGCCTCGAGTACACTTTCTCTTAATCCCTCCATATCATTAACATCCGAAAACACAGTATCAATTGCCTGAATTCCGGCCGCTTTAGCGGCATTTACTAAAACCGAACGTGCGTAAAAACTTTCGCGTCCTTCATTCGTTCGTTGTGCCCCAATATCAGCGGTGTAATCTTCTAAACCAATTGCCAAAGCACAATTATTTTCCGATGCTGTTGCAATTTCGTATGCTTTTATTACACCTAATGCACTTTCAATTATTGGCATATAAAATATTTCATTTCTAATGCGAAATTCCTTTTTAAGTTTCTTAACTTCTTCATCTAC
>CAYZGB010000217.1:0-212 GCA_964477915.1 uncultured Melioribacter sp.
CACTAATATAGTTCGATTAAAACAGTGGAAGAAATTTATCTTTTGTTGAGATATTTAGTCTCAACACTAATATAGTTCGATTAAAACAGTATAAAATGAGCCAAAATCGAAGGGTAGATTGCGATTTTGGGCTAAAATCGAAAGATTGTCGATCTCACAAAATTTTAAAAAACGTGATTTAAAAATAGCGATTTTATTCAAAAAATCAAGTT
>CAYZGB010000217.1:222-2695 GCA_964477915.1 uncultured Melioribacter sp.
GTTTTTAAAATTTTTTCTTTAAATTTTTGGTAGATCGACGAAAATCCACAATTATCAAATATAATTGGAAATTTCGTTTAGTTCCTTTCCTATTATTTTTTTATCGAATACACTGCTGTTTCTTATTGCATAAAATATTACGGAATCTTCCTTTTTATTGATAATACTTTTCAATTCCATATTTAACGCATTAAATTGCGAGTTTGTCAATTCGCCTTCGAAAACCGAACGCTGAACCCAATGCATATACTTTCGGCAAGTTTTAAGTATTTTCGGCAATCTTTTCGGCGATGCAACATCGTAAACTAATACGTAATACATTTTTCTTTCTCCTGCCTTCACCAGCGAGCCTCGTAAAATTTAAGTTCGCCGTTATCGGAAACGAAATTTTTTAAATTGGTTAGATCGCTCCGTATTATTTTTCTTAATGTAACTTTTTTAGAAAAATTTTCGTGAGTGTGCTTTGCAAATAATCGTTCCTCAAAAAATTGAACAAAGGTTTTTTTCGTTTCCTTTTTCATTAGGCACATCCCTCGTTTGTTAAAGAAATCTTTTTCCGAAAGTATGTTTTTGTTTACGAGTTTGAAAATAGTTCTATCTACAATCAGCGGTTTGTAAATATCGGCAATATCGTATGCCAGGGAAAATTTGTTTTCGCCGGGTGTATGCATATAACCGATTTCGGGATAGAGTTTTGCCGAATATATTTGATTGGTTACTACCGTATAAAGTAATGCGTTGCCAAAGGAAATCATCGAATTGATAAAATCGGGCGAAGGTTTTTTCTTACGCGAGGTAAAAGGAACGGGATAAACAAATATTTCTTTCCAAGCGGAATAATACGTATGCTTAATATAACCTTCCAAACCGAAAAGTTCTTCAACATCTTCGGCGTGCGGTATTTCGTCTTTAAGTTCTTCGATAATGCCTATTGTTTCGTCGAGGTTCGATCCTCGATTGCGATAATATTTTAATACAACAAGAGTATTTTGAGCAGTTGTTTCAACAATTTTAATTGCTATCGAAAGTCTCTTGTATTCATCCATAAATGAGTTAGCTTGTGCCAAAAGCGTATTGCCCGAAAAGGATTTGCCAGCGGGATAAAACGTTCCGGACCAATTACCGTTTACCGAAATTACGTGGATTGGAATTCGATTGTAAGAAAGGAAGCTAAGCAACCGCGAGTTAAAACGTATTGAACCTACGGCGGTTAGCGATTCGATGTTTTCAATAGGCATAAATTTTTTTTCGCCCGAAGGAAGTATAATATCGTTCCCAAATAAATATTCTTCATCCGTATCAAAATCCGTTTCCTTTTCCTCTTCAATAATGCGTTCGAAATAAAGTGTGTTTTGTTTGCGTTTTACAATGCTATTGGAAAAAATGTAAATGTTTTGCTTCATAACTTTTACTCTTTTTTTTAATTATTCCGAAGCAAAACTAAATTTAGAATTGTATTTGCGAAAGGAAAGAAACGTTTCGGAAATATTTCTCTTTATATTTGTGAAATTTCGAATTACTCGTAGTTTATGCCGAGTTTTTCTTTCGGTGCTTTTATTTCGTAATAGGTATCGCCCCATCTTCTTTCGGAACTTATTCGAAATAGATTTTCTTCATCATCGTTTTCGAAAAGGTTTTTTAACTTGGTATTTATTTTGGATTTGAATTGCAAAAAATAATCGGGAGTAATTCCGGCAATTGTCCAATGTGTTTTGTTTTTCGAATCGTAAACTTGGTGGAAATATTCTTCGGTGATCTCTTGTAATTTTTTTGCAAATTCTTTCTCGCGAATTTCGTTAATATCGTAACCTCCACTGTTTGCGATTTTCTGCTGGACAAAGATTGTATAAATGGAAATTTCGGTCGGTGAAAAAATTACGCTTTTGTTTTTGTAATGAATTTTTCGTTGCTTTAATTCAATTATTAATTTTGCTTCGTCGCCTAATAAAATCAAGCGTTCCTGAGTTTTTTGAACTATCTCGAAATATTCGTCTCCCGATTTAAGAACAGGATCGTTTACCGAGCGGAGCTTAACAAACGGAATTTCGGCCAAAGTTAATGCATCGGCTTCTTCTTCGGTTTTGGGATAAAAATTTTTGAATTCGAATTTTTCGTCAGTGATTATGTGGTAAAGTTTATCGTTTTGTCTTGCTAATAAGGACATTACCAAAGCCAGATGAGCAGACATCGATTTTCTTCCGCCCGAAAGAGAAGCGTGAATAATCATCTGCGGTTGCGAAGTTAATTTTTTCAATAATGTTGCAAGTTTATTGGGGAAAAGGCGATTTTCCTTGTCCGTTCTTATATCGTATAATCGGCGGGTTTCTTCTTCGGCAACAATTACGTTTTTAGTTATGTTGAATTTCGGTTGTTTTACATTGTATTTTTTACAGAGTGCTGAAATTTCTTTTTTCAGCGGGATGTCAGGGGTTGAGGGAGAGTTGTCTTTTCCTTCTATTACTTTTTTACCGCG
>CAYZGB010000218.1:0-2677 GCA_964477915.1 uncultured Melioribacter sp.
TCAAGGTTATTCCGACGGAGTTTTTTACGAAAGAAATTACAAACCTTAAATTAATTTTAATTATGCTTGTCCCGATGAAGTTTTTGCGTAATCGGGAAAATTTTGAATGAAAAATCAGTCTTATTATCGTTAGTTGTGTTCTATAATCATTTTAAATCAGCGTTTCATTTACTCCGTTAACTCGCAATGACCAATTTGAATTTGTAATTAAAATTCAGTTCACCGTTCACTTCTCACAGAAAATAATCCGTGAAATCCGTGTTCTATGAAATTAATATATTCCTGCAATTTCTTCCCCGCAATTAGGGCAATGGTTTCCAACTAAATTATTTTCGTAAACCGAATGCCAATTGCGTTTAATTAATGGCGTTCCACATTTGGGACAGTAAGTTGTTTGCGAACTGCTATCGTGAACATTCCCTAAATAGCAATATTTTATTCCGGCACTTTCTGCAATTTCTTTAGCTTTAAGTAATGTTGAATGCGGAGTAGGATAATGATCACGCATTTTGAAATCGGGATGAAAAGCTGTAAAATGAAGCGGAATTTCCTCTCCAAGATTTTCAACTATCCAATCGCATTCGGCTTTGAGCATTTCATCACTATCGTTAGATTCGGGAATTAAAAGCGTAGTTATCTCAAACCAAATATCCGTTTCGTTTTTCAACCATTTCAAAGTATCCAAAACCGGGGCAAGGTGAGAAGCCGTGTATTTATGATAAAACTCTTCCGAAAATCCTTTTAAATCAACATTTGCTGCATCAACATATTTGAACACGTCTTTCCGTGCTTCGGGAGTAATGTAGCCCGCCGTAACCATTACGGATTTTATATTTCCTTCCCTCGCAATGCGTGAAATATCAATCACATATTCGCCGAAAATTACAGGATCGTTGTAAGTGTAAGCAATTGAGGGTGTATTATATTTTTTAGCAAGTGCAACTACTTGCTCGGGATTTACCGTGTATGAACCGGCCAAATCCGTTTTTGCTTTGCTCATTGTCCAGTTTTGGCAAAACTTACAGCCCAAGTTGCAACCGGCTGTTCCGAAACTTAAAATCCCACTTCCCGGTAAAAAATGAAAAAGCGGTTTTTTCTCAATCGGATCAACTGCAAATCCAATTGGTTTACCGTAACCGGTTGAATAAATTTTTCCGTCGATATTTTCACGAATAAAACAAAATCCCTTTTGTCCTTCGTCCAAAGTGCAGTAGCGTGGACAAAGCGTACATTTTATTTTACCGTTCGGTAATTCTTTTTGCCAAAGTGCTAATTTCATTTTCGTAATGATTTTTTTCGTTATAAAAAATTTAAGAAAGATTTTGTTTCAATTTTAAATAAACTTTACTTCGATCGAAACTTAGTCTCGGATGGTAATTTAGAAACCCAGTTCCAATTTAGCGAAGGTAAAATCCCTTAGGGATGAAATCTTAAAAAGAAATAGTTGTTGCCAAATTAAAGATGAAGATTCCTCGTCTCTTCGTTCCTCGGAATGACAACAAAACAAAAACTAAGAGCCGTAGGAGCGAAACAAAAATAACGAAACAAAGTTTCGTGCATTAATTCCGAACGAAATACAATTTCGTTCGGGGAAGATATTCGTTTTTCATTCGTGAATTCGTGGCAAAAAAACTATGTTGTTTTGAAAAATTAGAATTTGATTTTACTTTGCAATGTTACAATTTTGTTTTTAACAAAAGCGGGGAAATTTTAGAAATGGGGAATAATAATTTACAGCAGAAAGATTTTGAGAAAATTGTTAACCTGATAACCCAAGCTCAAAACAGGGCGTACCAAGCTGTTAATAAGGAATTGGTTAATTTGTACTGGCAAGTAGGGAAGTTTGTCTCCGAAAAAGTAAAAGCCGGTAAATGGGGCGAAGGAATTGTAAAACAATTATCGGATTACATTCTTTCAAAATTTCCTAATCTCAAAGGCTTCAACAAAAGAGGACTTTACAGAATGAAGCAATTTTACGAAACTTACAAGGACAACGAAAAAGTGTCACCACTGGTGACACAATTGACTTGGACAAATCATATTACAATATTGTCCAAATGTAAAAGTCCGGAAGAAAAGGAATTTTATTTGCTGACCGCTATCAAAGAAAAATGGAGTAGTAGAGAGTTAATAAGACAAATTGAATCCGGTTATTTTGAACGAACATTACTTGCAAAACCAATTGTGTCAGCACCGCTGACACAATTTCAAATGGCAAAGAACAAAGTGTTTAAGGACACCTATGTGTTCGAATTTTTAGATTTACCCGAAAATTACAACGAAAAAGATTTACGAAAGGCTTTGGTAGATAATTTGAAGAATTTTTTACTTGAACTCGGAGGGGATTTCACTTTTATTGGGCAAGAATACCGTTTGCAAGTTGGTATGCACGATTATTACATCGATCTGCTCTTTTTTCATCGGGAGTTGCAATGTTTGGTTGCTTTTGAACTTAAAACAACAGAGTTTAAGCCTGAATATCTCGGACAACTTAATTTTTACCTCGAAGCACTCGATACAGATGTAAAATTGCCCGGCGAAAATCCAAGTATTGGTGTTCTTCTCTGCAAAGGAAAAGATTCCGAAGTGGTTGAATTTGCTATGCGACGTAATATTTCTCCGGCTTTAATTGCCGAATACCAAACAAAATTGATTGACAAAAAACTGCTTCAACAAA
>CAYZGB010000219.1:0-2673 GCA_964477915.1 uncultured Melioribacter sp.
TATCTTGCCGAAATGGCAAAACATTCAACGCGTCCCGTAATGTCGTTACAAGACGACGTTTATCATCCGTTTCAAGGCTTGGCGGATTTGATGACAATTTTTGAATACTTCGGTAAAAACCCGAAAGGCTTGAAAGTAACAATAAGTTGGGCTTATGCCGATACTCACGCAAAACCGCTTTCGGTTCCGCAAACACAAATTCTACTTTTCCCACGTTACGGAATTGATGTTACGGTTGCTCACCCAAAGGAATTTCCGTTAAGTAAAGATATTATCGAACGAGCACAAAAGAACGCCGAACAAGGCGGAGGTTCGTTAACATTCACTAACGATATGGACGAAGCGTTCGAAGGTGCGAATATTGTAATTCCCAAAAACTGGGGAGGCTTCGGATATTACGGTGTGCAGGAATATCTCGATAACGAAGAAGAAATTTCGAAACAAATGAAAACCGATTTGGAAAAATATCACGATTGGATTTGTGATGAACGTAGAATTAAACTTGCGGACAAACACGTAAAATTAATGCACGCTTTACCGGCAGATAGAAATCACGAAGTAACGGACGAAGTAATCGATAACCCCGAAATTTCAATAGTTTACGACGAAGCGGAAAATCGTTTGCACACAGCAAAAGCAATTATGGCTTTGACGATGTAAATTGATTTTATCAAGAATTAAAATTAGAGGACTTCTCTTTTTGGGGAAGTCCTTTTTATTTTTAAAACGAATAACTAACTTACAATCAAAAATGGATAAAGTATGAATAAACGCTTACTTGTTTTTATTTTCTCAATTTTATTGAGTGGTGTTTCATTTGCTCAATTTTCAGTCGGTGCAGGCGGGATGTTGAATTACACAGGAATTTCCGGCGAGGCGGCACCGAATATGAAATTTGAAAACGCTGCAAATTTCGGTATAAATATTTTTGGCGATTATAAAATAAATGACGAAATCGGATTAAGCATTGGCGCGGAATATGCAAGAAGCGGTGTAATTGTAGCTTACGATTTCCCGAGTTATGTTGAGCCACGCGATAGTATGGAAGCGTATTTGGATTATTTTTCTTTTCCGGTATCGGTTAAATTTTTTACAAGCAATTATACTTATTTTCTGGGCGGATTTAGATTCGCTTTGTTAAATGACGGCTTTGCAAAAGACTTACAAACCGGTTCAACAAGCGATGTAAAAAATTCCGTTAAAGATTACAATATTGCCGTTGAATTTGGCTTTGGCTTAAAGTTACCTTTGTTCGAAAAATGGAAGTGGTTTATTGAAGGCAGATATTCACGTGGTGTAAAAAATGTGAGCAATATTTCGGATGCTACCAATAGTTTATTCCCAGAAGATTTTAAATCGGTTGATTTCCAATTAATGCTTGGTGTTTATTATGATTTCTAAACTTACATATAAAATTTTGCCCTATTTTATTGCGTTTCTATTGTTTGGCAACATTTCATTCTTTTCTCAAAATTTTGATAATAGAGATTTTGTTCGCCCACATCTTGGTTCGCACGCATTCGTCTTGAACAATAGTATTGTTTCTCCTTTTATTAACACGTTTTATTCCAATTCTCTCGGTTACGGACAATCGCTGAATTTGAATGTTCCGATAATTATTATCGATGGCGAACCTTTGACCGGATTACGTGGAGATGTTTCTTTTTTGAATATTGATTTTGGATTTCAGAATAGAGTAAATAGCTGGACAGCGATTTTTATTAAAGCGGGTGTGGTGGCTCGGTTTGGTTCGGAGGCACAATCAATTGTTGCAGAAGGTTTGAATACTACAATTAGTGCCGAAATAGGTTGGATTTTCAAGGTTTACGAAACGCGTAACACAATTTTATCGTTTAAAACAAGTTTATTAAACAAAAGCGGAACTTATCTTAACCTCTACAAATTTGTAAAAGAAATCGTCGATAGCGGTGGGTTTACCGATGATAATCATTTGGTTTATTCCGGTAGCTTTTTGCAAGGCACCGCTGCACTTTTATTTGGTTGGTCAATTAATAAATATTTCGGATTTGTTACAAATCTTCAAGTCGGCTATGGCGAATCGATTGATGAAATTTCCTCAACAAGTTTGTATTACAGAGCAACATTTTCACTTGATTACGATTTAAGTTCCGCATTCCCAAATATTCCGCTTGGCTTTGCAATTGGCTACATTTCCGATTCGTTTTCCGATTCGGATGATATTTCCGTTAAAGGAAGCACGAACGCAATTTATTATCACATTGCTTATGTTGGGCGTAAAGACTTGCTACTCGGCGTTGATATTCAATATGCACTGTTTCCTTTCATAAGCACAACCGAAGATTTGAAAACAGTCAATGCGTCTTTTAATATTAAATATTATTTCAACTGATTTTACTATCGTTTGATAACAACTTGCAATTTTATTTTCAATTTTTCCTTTCAGGGCTTTTATTGTACTAACAAGTTGAATTTACAAAAACATAAAATTTAAATTATGTATTTTTAAAAATTCGATAAGATAATTTCGGAGCAAAATATGAGTAAATGGTTAAAATATTTAAGTGGGTTTATTGTATTAGTTATATTGATTTTAGTTGGCATTACATCTTTTGCTTACTTTGAGTTTAAATCATCTCTACCGGATTACGAAGGAAAAATTGAAGTTACCGGGATTAATAAAAACGTTACAAT
>CAYZGB010000220.1:0-2654 GCA_964477915.1 uncultured Melioribacter sp.
ATTACTTCATATGAAAAATGGGACGAGAAATCCGGTAAATTAATGGAAAGTGATCAGTTGAAACTTGTTAATGCAATACTTTCAACCGGAAGTAAAAACGGCTTTTTATTCGTATTCGAGTTGAACGACATAAATTCGAAAATAACGAGGAAGGAGATTGAGGGTATAATTAACAATCTCAAGTAATTATTTGTTCTTCCCTAAATTGAAAAAAAATCGAGTGGAAATTTTGGGATTTCCTGTAACTTTGTGTTTTAAAATTTTTCAATTGGGTTTTGGATATGAAAAAAATAATCAACGAAATTTTCGATGTAATTCGGGAAAATAATTCATTTGTAATTTCCTCGCACGTAAATCCTGATGGCGATGCACTTGGAAGCGAACTGGGACTTGCCCGTGCTTTGAAAAAAATAAATAAGCAAGTTAGAATAATCAATTCTTCGGAAACACCACGCGAACTGAAATTTCTTGACCGCAATAATGAAATAGAAAAATATTTACCACGCAAACACAATAAAATTATTGCCGAAAGCGATGTCCATTTTTTCCTCGATTTAAATCAACTTTACAGAACGGGCAAAATGGAGAAGACTTTCGATAAACACAGAAAATTTCGCATTTGTATTGATCATCATCAGAGCCCCGATGAGTTTGCCGATTTGTATTTTATCGAACCTTCGTTTTCTTCTGTTGGTGAAATGATTTTCGATTTAATTGATAAAACCAAAATGACGGAATTCGATTTCGGAATAGCCGTGCCGATTTACGTTGCAATTATGACAGATACCGGTTCGTTCAAATACGAGCGAACAACACCGAAAACCCACCGCGTTGCGGCAAAGTTAATGAAATATGGAATCGACCCGAAACAGACTTACGCACAAATTTACGAGAGATACACATTTAGCAGAATGAAAATTCTCGGCGAAGCACTGCAAACATTGGAATTACACGCCGAAGGGAAAATCGCTACGATGTATGTTACTAAAAAAGATATTGAAAAATACAACGGCTCGCTATCCGATATTGAAGGATTTGTAAATAACACATTGCTAATTGACGGGGTGAAAATCGGATTGCTTTTTTACGAAATAGGAAACGGTTTTAAAATCAGTTACCGTTCGCGTGGCAATATTCCGATGAATCAACTTGCCTCTGAATTTGGCGGTGGCGGACACATTAACGCAGCCGGTTCGTTAATCGAAAATGCGAAAATTTCCAAATGGAAAAACAAAGTTGTGGCAAAAGCGACCGAATATCTTAAATACGATAATTAAGAGGTGAAAATGAAACGAAAAATTAAAATTAAATCGATAAAAGAAATTTCGTTACCGAAGAAAAATTTTGTTTATGTTGATTTCTTTTTAGAATCGAAAATCGACCAAAAGCAAAAAGAATGGGAAAGCATTGGGATTAAGTTAAGTCCCGATTTACTTAATAAAATTAAAAATGATAAAACGAAAAAAATAGAGTTTAATCCCGCATTAAATACCGGTTCAAAAATTGTGTTAATTAAATTTGATGAAAATAAAATTGATGCCGATTTCTTCCGTGATTCTATTGCCTCGTTTGTTACCGATGTTGATGAAAGCATTGATTCTATTGTGGTAAATTATCCTTGTGAAGGTGAGTTTATTCAAGATAAATTTCGGACACAAAATTATTACGAACAAACAATTATCGAAGGGATTTTACTTGGCAATTACACTTTCGATAAATATAAATCTGACAAAGAAAAGCCTTCGAAGTTGGATGTCATAATAAAATTCTGCGATACGAAATCATCAAAAAAAATTATTACGAAAGCGACTAAAATTATTGATGCGGTTACTTTTACAAGGGATTTGGTAAATGAGCCGGCAAACGTTTTAACACCTCAAGAATTTGCTTTAAGAATTAATCGTGAATTTAAGAACACAAATGTTAGCGTTACAATTTATAACGCTAAACAAATTAAAAAGAAAAATATGAACGCACTTTATTCGGTAGGAAAAGCAAGTTCAAATCCGCCATTGTTAATAACACTAACATACAAACCGAATAAAGCGAAGAAAAAATTTGCACTTGTCGGCAAAGGCGTAATGTATGATTCCGGCGGGCTTTCGCTTAAACCCACACCAAGTATGGTTGATATGAAAGCGGATATGGCCGGTGCTGCAACAGTTGCCGGAATAATTAAAGCTGCCGAATCATTAAAACTTCCCGTTTCTTTAACCGCTGTTTTACCGGTCGTCGAAAATGTAATTTCAGGAAATGCTTACAAACCCGGCGATATTATTCATACGGCATCCGGCAAAACAATTGAAATTGGCAATACTGATGCCGAAGGTAGATTAATTCTTGCCGACGCTTTGGAATTTGCCGAAAAAACAAATCCCGATTTTATTTTCGATTTTGCAACGCTTACCGGTGCTTGTCTTGTTGCACTTGGTGAATCCTACGCCGGATTTTTTACTGATAATGATGAAATTGCTAGAGCAATGATTTCGTCATCCGAACTTACATCAGAAAATATTTGGCGATTGCCACTTCCCGAAAAATATCAAGAATTATTAAAAAGCGAACTTGCCGATATTTCCAATATTGGTTCATCTCGATGGGGCGGGGCAATAACTGCTGCATTGTTCTTGAAATTTTTCTTATCAGATAAGATG
>CAYZGB010000221.1:0-2613 GCA_964477915.1 uncultured Melioribacter sp.
GGAGTGGTTGAACGGGGCGGTCTCGAAAACCGTTGTACGCATTACGCGTACCGAGGGTTCGAATCCCTCCCTCTCCGCAAAACAATTTGAATAAAGGTTTATTTATTACATTCTTTTTCCCTCCCAAAGATTTTTGTTTTCAAATTTTTTTCGATTTGGACTACATTTCATACATCACATTTGTTACTAATTAATTTTCGTTTTACAGAAATTTTTATTTAATATTGTTTTATTAAAATTAAGGATAATACTATGCTTAGAAATATTCTTTTAGCTATTACACTTATTTTTTTATAATTCCATTTCATTTTTATTCGCAAGAAAATACGACGACTAATTCATCCGAATTTCATTTTCCGATTAAGCCTTATGGAACAATTCAAAATATTTTTTCCGCAAGTAAAGATGGATTTTATATTTCCGACTTTATTCCACGCGTGGGAATAAAAAGTAAAATGAAAATCAATAGTAATTATTCGATGTTTATGAAAATTGAGTTTGGCTTAAATCTCGTAAGCCGAAATGAGTACGTACATTTTTCCTCAGATCCCGGAACACCGGTCGGAAAAGTTAACCAAACAATTTTTATTCGATTAGGTTACATTGGTATTTCATCCCCGTTTGGCGATATTTCAATTGGAAGACAATGGGGCGTAAACTATACACTCGCCGGTTATGTTGATGATATGTATTTTGGAGGTGGCTATGGAATTAGTGTTTATAGTGCCGGAACCGACGGAGGAATTTCAGGTACAGGCAGACCCGATCAAGTTTTGAAATACGAGTTTAAAAGAGAAAACTTTTACTTTGGTTTGTAGGGTCAATTTCGAAATTCAAGCGAAAATGATAAATTTTTTGCCGATACTTACGGAATTGCAACTTATTATAATTTTTCATCAATTAAACTTGGAGTTTCGTTCAACAAAGTCCTAGACGGTGTTGAAAATCCAATCAAAATTCAACCGAAAATCAATGATCAACTTCTAACTTTTTTATTTGATTACTCTAACGAAAATTTACATTTTGCTTTTATGCCTATTCGGTTTACAAATCACGAAAAAAATAACTTGGATGAATATTTTAGCGGATACGGCTTCGAATATAGTTTTCGTTACCATTTTGGAAAAAATAAAAAATGGCGATTTGTACAAAATACTTACCTATTAAAATCGCAAGAGAAAAATTCAAAATATTTACTCAACGGATATACTTTCAATTTAGGTTATCGATTTACGGAAAATACTGCTATTGTTTTAGCATTGCATTTCGATAACAGTACACAAAAAGATGGGACAAAAATTCACAATCATATTCTGGGAATTGGTTTCTATTACAATTTCAATTATCCGGTTCCGTAAATAAATTTTCAAGTTATTTTGTTAGAGCAGACAATCCTTCCCTTTTCACAAATATTTTCCATTTCTCCTTGAAATAAAATCTCCCGAGTAATGCTTGTACATTCATAATATTTATCGTAAATTTCATAAAAACAAGGATTACTTTTAATGAATTTCTTAATAACCTCTCGTGGTATTAAACTTGTAGTTTTAATTATTTCCGTTTTAATTTTTCATGGGTGCGCCGGAACCGGAGTTTTACTTAAAGTTCCACCGATAATTGATAATCTTCCTGAAATTATTCCAGGATTTTACAGCGTTTATAAAATAACCAATGGTAAAGTTGCGGAAAAACGAGGCTCAGATTTTCTTGGCGAATTTGTTTATCTCTATAAAGACGAATATTTCAAAATTAAAAAATTATATGCAGGAATAAAAGGTTCGTTTCTGCCAAATAGGTATATAAAAACAGATTTACGAAAAGGTAAACTCTTTTTTTATTGGGTAGATGCAAAAATCCCAAAATTAAAGCATAAAATTGAGTTCAAAGAAATTTCAAAAAACAGATTTAGGGTAATTGTGCAGACCGGATTAACTAAATCCGAAGAATATCAACTTGTTTTTTACAAAAAACAGATTGCTCTCGATAAAATGAAAATGATACCGATTGCACATCGTGGTGTATGTTACCAACCACCTAATAATTACGACGGAATTTATCCGGCAAACACAATGCCCGCTTTCGAAACGGCACTGCGTTCCGGTTATCAAGGTTTTGAGCTCGATGTCCACATTACGAAAGATAATCGTTTTGTGGTAAGTCACGATGAAAATCTAACCGTTTCAACTACAAGCCGTGGATTTATTGAAGATAAAAATCTTGCCGAAATTGAAAATTCTCTTGTAATAAAAAGTGCGGCAATACCGGAAAATCACGCAACGGCAACAGAGGCATTTATTGCCGCTCCGCTTGTTTCGTTAAAAAAGTACTCGATACGTATTTGCAAGATCCTCGATTAAAAACCATTGTTATTGACATTAAACCCGATACAAAAGAAAGAATTTACCAAGCTACAAAACACGATTTTGCAAACCTTTCAAAAAAATTACAGCAAAAAATTCTTTTCCTTACGCGGAATACCGAAACCGCAGAGAAATTAAGACAAGTTTGTCCGTACTCATATATTGCATTGGAAGGCTCAATTGGACCCGAGCCGATTGAAGACCTTGCAAAATATTTTCCGGAAGCAGTAGGCTTGCCAAGAGACGCTCATAA
>CAYZGB010000222.1:0-2609 GCA_964477915.1 uncultured Melioribacter sp.
CCAAATCAAACGGCGTTGTTTTTTCTTTTTTAGAATCGACAATGCTTCTTCTGTAAAATTGCGAGCGGCAACAACTTCAAGAAAAATTTCATTCAGTTTGTTTGCGGTTTTCTCATCAATTATTCCATTTACGGCAACAATTCCGCCGAAAGCAGAAACCGGATCGCCGGAAAGTGCTTCTACATAAGCGGAATAAACATCATCGCGAACTGCTGCACCAGCGGGATTTGTATGTTTAATTATTGCAACCGCATTATTTCCGAGTTCGGAAGCAAGTTCTACGGCAGCAAACAAATCCACAATGTTATTGTACGAGAGTTCCTTGCCGTGAAGTTGTTCAAAATATTTTTCGAGCGAACCGTAAAATTCCGCATTCTGGTGAGGATTTTCGCCGTAACGTAATTTTTTATCAAGCGGAACGTTAATTCTCAAATACTTCTTTTCGTTAAGTATTTTTTCTTCGAAGTAATCGGCAATTATTTTGTCGTAGTTTGCCGTAAGTGAAAAAGCTTCGGAAGCAAGTTGTTTACGGGTTTCGAGTGAGATTTCGCCGTGTTGCAATTCGTTAATAAAAGTATCGTATTGATTGGGATTAGTTAAAACCGAAACGTATTTGTAATTTTTCGCCGCGGCACGAATTAAGCTTGGTCCGCCGATGTCAATATTTTCAATGATTTCATCGAGTGTGGAATTTTTATTGGCAATTGTTTTAGCAAAAGGATAAAGATTAACGCAAACAATATCAATGGGGGAAATGTTGTTTGTTTCGGCTTCCTCAATATCAGCGGGGTTATCGCGACGCATTAAAATTCCGCCGAAAATTTCGGGCTGTAATGTTTTTACACGTCCACTGAAAATTTCGGGGAAAGACGCAAAATCTTTTACTTCGATTATCTTGATATTATTTTCTACAAGTTTACGGGCAGTATTTCCCGTTGCAATTATTTCGTATCCGGCATTTGCAATTGCTTTCGCTAAGTCAACAATTTTACTTTTATCGTAAACACTTAAAAGTGCAAATTTTTTCATTTCACAATAACTCTGTTGTTTTCAATTTGAATTTTATTATCAGCAAATTTTTCGATAACAGCGGGTAAAATTTTATGTTCAATTTTCAAAACTCTTTCGGCAATTTCTTCGGGTGAATTTACATCAGAAATATCAACACACTTTTGTGCTATTATTTTCCCTTCGTCGTATTTTTCATTAACAAAATGAACAGTTGCTCCGCTTACTTTTGCCGAACTTTCGAACACGGCTCGATGAACATTTATTCCGTACATTCCTTTGCCGCCGAACGAAGGAAGTAAAGCAGGATGAATGTTGATTATTCTAAATCTGAATTCCTTAACAATTTTGTTCGGAATTTTTTTCAAAAAACCGGCAAGAACAATTAAATCGATTTCATTCTTTTTTAGAGTGTTGAGAATTTCTTCCCAAGAAAAACTTTTGTTTGTGTTTTTACTTTTTACTACAAAAGTTTGAATTTCGTTTTCCAGTGCAAAATTAAAAGCGGGGCAATCGGGTTTGTTACTAATTACTAAATTTACGGAAACTTTTTGACGATTTATCTTAAAATAATTTACAATAGCTCGTAAATTCGAACCTCTACCCGAAACAAAAACCGCTACTTTTATCATTAAAATTCACTAATTTTAAGTTTATTAAAATAGATAAAAGTAAATTTAAATTCAATTTAAAAATTACTCTAATTCCTTAAAATCAAAGAATTTATGAAGATTAAAACGATAAAATCGGAAGTACGAACAAAATTTAAAGAGAAAGAATCTCTTTTTGTTGGAATTGCAATTCCGGTTGAGGGCAAACAACAAGCGGAAGAAAAATTGAACGAAATCCGTAAAGAATTTTACGATGCAACTCATCATTGCTTTGCGTATCTGTTTTTCGATGGAACGGAAAAATATTCCGACGACGGCGAACCTTCGGGAACAGCAGGAATTCGTCTTTTGAATGCTATTAATCACTTTGAATTAACAAATGTTTTGCTTGTTTCCGTGCGGTATTTCGGTGGGAAAAAACTTGGCGTTGGTCCTCTTGGTAAAGCATATTACAGAAGTGGAATTGAAACGTTGGAAGCTGCTGAAATACTTGAAAAAGAGGAATATTTAAGAGTTGCAATTGTTTACGAATTTGCTCAATCGAAAACCGTTCATCATTTTTTGCATAAAAATTCCGCGATAATTAAAGAAAATCTATTTGACGAAAAACCCAAAATTATTGCAATGGTTAAAACCGAACTGGTGAATAATTTGGAAAACGAATTAATTAAGTCCTCTAACGGAAAAATTGAGATTGAGAAATTTGAGAAGTATTATTTTTAATAAAACGTAGCACAGGTTTGTAAACTGTGTACCAATTGTAATTATTTGCCACGAATTCACGAATGAAAAACGAATGTCTTCTCCGAACGAAATTGTATCGTTCGGAACTAATGAACGAAACTTTGTTTCGTTTGTTTGATTTTATTTTATTTTTGTGTCGCTCCTACGGAGCTTTGATTTTATTGGCGCTTCTTTTACTACAAATATTTCGTCCCTACGGGACTTTGGTTTAATTTTTGCTGTCATTTCGAACGAAGCCGATGAAAG
>CAYZGB010000223.1:0-2584 GCA_964477915.1 uncultured Melioribacter sp.
AGAAATCTTTATTATGGTTAATAGTCCGTTTGTTGTGTCTCTCCTACGGATCTTTTATTTTTCCCTCTATTTTTTCCCTACAAAGATGTCGACCCTATGGGACTTTGATAACTTTAGCTAACCAATGGATTTATCCATTGGTGTGTGGTAAATATTAAAATTCTTATTAACCGATTTATCGGTTTTTAGTTACGTATGTTTGTTTAAAACCGGTAAACCGGTTGTAAATTTGTTCGTTGCATTTTAGTCCAACGGATAAATCCGTTGGTTAATAAAAAGATGTTATTTTGTTCTGAAATAGAAATCGTGAATAATTTTTTCCGTAGAAAAGTTATATGCAATGCCTTTACACATTTGACTAACCGAAATAAAATTTCGGATGTTACTTCCGTCCGAAACTCAGTTTCGGACGGAGGAACTGAACGCTGGCTACTGACCGCTGAACGCTAATTAAAAAATCCGTCTCATCTGTGTCATCCGTGTTCTATTAGTATCAGCGAAAATCATAAAACATAATATAAAATCAGCGTCCCATTTACTCTGAAGAAATTGTATTTCGATTGGTAATGGAACTAAGGAATTTCTTTTGTTTATTAAATTTTATCGCATTTTCATTCGTCCGCGATGCTCTTTCATAAATGTTCGCATAATTTCACGACGGAAATCCCTTTGAAATACAAGCAATTTTGCAATTTGTTCGTTTGTTAGCAAATCATCAAGCGAATTGAAATATTGAATTCTTTTATCCAATATTTTTTGTTCCAACGCAAATAACTTTTTACGATACTCTTTTGAATCAACTTGTTCGCCATTGTTAATTTTATTCGAAATTTCTTTTAACAATCCATTCTTTTCGCTTACCAATTTATCAACTTCATCAAGGTATTTATTTCTTCGTGCAAAAAAACGTGCTGACGTATCTTCGTCCAAGTTAAGAATTTCAATAAGTTTAATCTGTTCGAGCTGACGTATTTTCTTTTTGTGTTGCTTGAACATTCCCATATTCTGCGGGAAGAGATTTACATTTGCAATCAATAGCAACGCTACGATAGTTGTAATAAACTTTTTCATTTTATTCTCCTTTTATAATTGCTTGTTTTCAAAATTATTCAGATAATCGGTTTGATTTCCAACGGTAAAAACAAATTCATCAATTAAATCTTCATCGCCGAGATAAGAAAATTCCGAATCGATAAAATCAATCAGCTCATCTTCGCTTAAATTTTTTGCAGTGTTTGTAAAATAATTATCGAGAGAAAAATCGGTAAATTCCAGTTCATCAAAATTATTTTCCAAATAATCGTAAACAATATTTTCGTCGTTTGCCGTAAGTTGAAGTGTGTTTAGCGTATTATCCGAATTTTGCTTTGGAATAAACAATACAAATAAAATCACCAAAGCAAAAGCCGATGCCAATGCCGGAAGCAGAAATTTTTTCTTCGTAGTTTTTTTACTGAAAACTTTTTCTCTAACCTTAAATTCAAGTTGATAAAAATAATCGTTCGTAACTTCCGCTTCTGTTTTAAGATTACGGAGTGATGAAATAATTTTTTCGTATTCGCTTTTAAGTTCGGAGTTATTTTTTAATTCATTTTCAAAGGCAGATTTTTCCGCTTCGTCCATTAAATCCGAAATGTATTTCAATATTTTTTCTCTATTCTTCATTTTCAATCATCTCCGTAATTTTTTTAAGTGCGTGAAAATAATTTGCTTTCAGTGTTCCTACGGATTTATTTGTTACTTCGGCTATTTCCTTGTATGATAATTCCTCAAAATGCCGAAGAACGAATATCTCACGTTGTTTAGGTGGTATTTTTTCCAAGTATTTAATCACGTTGTTTAATTTTTCTTTATCTTCAAAATTTTTGATTACATCGTCAGTATCTTGTTTATCGTAAATTTTATCGAGCGAAAAATATTGCCTTACTTTTTGCTTGCGAATTAAATTCAGCGTTTTAGAATGCGTTATTTTGTAAATCCAAGTAAGTAACGACGACTCGAACTTAAACGTATGCAATTTTTCAAAAAGCGTAATAAGAACTTCTTGCGTTACTTCGTCTGCGTCGGAATGATTGCCGAGCATTCTTCGTGCAAACCAGTAAATTTTTTGTCTGAATTTTCGAACAATTAAATTAAATGCTTCTTCGTTTCCGTTTAAGAATTCTTCAACAAGAACTTTTTCGTTATCTGCATCCAAACGTATTACCAAATTGTTTTGTTATAAATTAGACGTATTAGTACATCTTTCGGTTTATTCTAAAAAAATTTTTTTGCCTTTAAACCTTTCCTTCGTTTCCAACGTCGAACAATTGAAATCGAACAAAAACCAAAATAAAATAAAAACTAAAAAAAGGAGAAACAAAATGAAAAAACAACTTCTAACACTCGTAATGCTTGTATCGATATTTGCTTTTGGGAACAATGCTTTTGCTCAAATGAATATGGGCGAAGGGAATCCGGCTTTCGGTCAACCGCACGGAATGATGAAACAAAAACTCGGCTTAGATGAAGAACAATCGAAAAAATTCGATCAAATTATGTTTGATCAAAAAGAAGCAATGATTGACACGCGTGCCCAAATTCA
>CAYZGB010000224.1:0-2548 GCA_964477915.1 uncultured Melioribacter sp.
GTTTA
This sequence comes from uncultured Melioribacter sp., assembly GCA_964477915.1. Lineage (GTDB taxonomy): Bacteria > Bacteroidota > Ignavibacteria > Ignavibacteriales > Melioribacteraceae > WGAL01. The sequence continues at coordinate 6 of CAYZGB010000224.1, forward strand.
ATCGGCCGCTTGAACCTACTTTGGAGTGGATTAAACAAAAATTTGCTAAAAAGCCCGAAATTATTGATGCAAACACAAAAGCATTAAAGGCAGGTTACCATTATGGCGATACTGCTGAAATTTTCACAACCCGTTACAAAGTAAAACCTGCTAAACTTGCTCCTGGAAGATACCGCAATATTTCCGGTAACGAAGCAACCGCAATGGGATTTGTTGCCGCTTCATTATTAAGCGATTTGCCTTTATTCCTCGGTTCTTACCCAATTACTCCTGCTTCGGAAATTCTTCAATATTTAAGTAAATATAAAAATTACGGTGTAATTACGTTTCAAGCCGAAGATGAAATTGCCGGTGTTACTTCCGCAATTGGTGCATCGTTTGCAGGCTCGCTTGCAATTACCACCACAAGTGGTCCCGGACTTGCACTTAAAACCGAAGCGATTGGTCTTGCCGTAATGACGGAACTTCCGCTTGTTATCGTCGATGTTCAACGTGGCGGTCCAAGTACCGGTTTACCAACAAAAACCGAGCAAGCCGATTTATTGCAAGCAGCATACGGACGAAACGGCGAAGCACCGGTGGCAATAGTTGCTGCAAGTTCTCCGAGCGATTGTTTCTATATGGCAATTGAAGCTTCGAGAATTGCATTGAAACATATGACACCTGTAATTTTATTAACCGATGGTTACATTGCAAATGGTTCCGAGCCTTGGCGTATTCCGGAACCTGACGAATTGAAAAAAATTGATGTTAAATATGCTGACGATCCCGAGAATTTCCAACCTTACGCAAGAGATGAAAATCTTGTTCGTCCGTGGGCACCAGCCGGTACTCCCGGATTTGAACATAGAATAGGTGGTTTGGAAAAAGAAAATATTACGGGCAATGTAAGTTACGACCCAGATAATCACGATGAAATGACTCATATCCGTGAAGAAAAAATCAATAAAATACAAAAATGCATTCCCGATTTGGAAGTAAAAGGCGACGAAGATGCTGATTTGTTGGTTATTGGTTGGGGCGGAACTTACGGCTCTATTACCGATGCTGTTGAAAACGCACGTAAAAAAGGATATAAAGTTGCTCAAGCACATTTTAAATACATTAATCCTTTGCCAAAAAACACCGAAGAAGTTTTACGCAAATACAAAAAAATTCTTTTGCCCGAAATTAATCTCGGACAATTGGCTAAATATTTGCGTACTAAATTCTTAATCGATATAATTCAATTTAACAGAGTAAGAGGCTTACCTTTCAGATCCTCTGAAATTGAAAGTAAAATAATTGAAATTCTCGGAGGCGAAAATGACTGATAATAAAATAGAAGTAAAACAATTAACACCAAAAGATTTTTCGTCTGGTCTTGATGTTCGTTGGTGCCCGGGCTGTGGCGATTACTCAATACTCGCACAAGTTCAACGCACTTTTTCCAAAATCGGTTATCAATTGCACGAACCGATTTGGATTTCGGGTATCGGATGTTCGAGCCGTTTCCCGTATTATATGTCCACTTACGGTTTCCATTCAATTCACGGACGCGCACCAGCGATTGCAACCGGCGTAAAATTGGCAAAGCCTGATCACCCAGTTTGGGTTGCAACCGGCGACGGCGACTTGATGAGTATCGGTGGCAACCACTTTATTCACGCTTGCCGTAAAAATATGGATTTGAAAATTATTCTTTTCAACAACAAAATTTACGGATTAACAAAAGGACAATATTCACCGACATCCGAATTTGGTAAAATTACGAAAACTACACCTTACGGAAATATCGATTATCCTTTCAATCCGATTTCACTTGCTCTCGGTTCTAATGCAACGTTTGTTGCACGCAGTTTGGATAGAGATGCTAAACACCTTCAAATGGTTTTGGAAGCGGCGGCAAAACATAAAGGAACCGCTTTTGTTGAAGTATTCCAAAACTGCGTAATCTTTAACGACGGTGCTTTTGACCATCTTACCAAGAAAGGGGAAAAAGAAGAACACGTGCTATTCCTTGAAGACGGCAAACCGATGATCTTCGGTAAAGAACGTGATAAAGGAATTATTCTCGACGGCTTTGAGCCGAAAGTTGTAAGCTTGAAGGACGGAAAATACACCGAAGACGATTTACTCGTTCACCACGAAAAAGACGAAAGCGGAATTTTGGCATTTATCCTTGCACATATGACTGATCATCCCGATTTGCCAACTCCTGTCGGTATTTTCCGTAGCGTCGAAAAACCGGCTTATCACGAAAATCTTTACAAACAAATCAAAGAAGTTACCGAAAAGAAAGGAAAAGGTACTTTGCGGGATTTGTTAAACGAAGGAAATATTTGGGAAGTTAATTAAACTTTCCGTTAAATATTTTTCAAAGAAAAGGCTACTTTCGGGTAGCCTTTTTTTATCCGTGTAAATATCAAAAAATAATTTTTTAACGAATTCTAACTCCGAATGAAATTGTATTTCGAAATGTAGCACAGATTTCTAATCTGTGAAAATTAGATAAAATAAATTGCCACGAATTCACGAATGAAAGGATAAAAGATTAGTTCAAA
>CAYZGB010000225.1:0-2546 GCA_964477915.1 uncultured Melioribacter sp.
TAAAATTTCGGATGCTATTTCCGTCCGAAACTCAGTTTCGGACGGAGAAACTGAACAGTTTACCCCGAGAATCGGGGCTGATAAAAATCCGTCGCATCTGCGTTATCCGTGTTCTATTAAGAATCAGTGGAAATCATAACAAATAAGAATAAATCAGCGTCCTATTAAATTTGGGGATTGCTTCGCCTCGATTTGTTATCGGGGTTCGCAATGACAATTTGACTACTGGTAAAGCAAATTTACTGATGTTTGTGAATCGAATAAATTACAACTCCCCAGATAATCAAATCGTTATCGCGAGAAACTTTAATCGGTTCAAAATCCGGATTATCCGGCATAAGGTAAATTGTGTCTTTGTCTATTTTTTTAATTCGCTTAATAGTAAATTCGCCGTCAATTGCACAGACTAAAATTGAATTATTATTAGGTTGAACGGAACGATCGATAATTAAAATATCGCCATCGTAAATTCCCGAGCCAATCATCGAATCGCCACTAACTCGTGCGAAAAATGTGCTCGCAGGGTTTTTAATCAAATATTTATTCAAATCCAATCTTTCTTCAACGTAATCGTCAGCCGGTGAAGGGAACCCGGCTTTAATTTTTGCTCCAATCAGCGGAAGTTCAAGCTCCGTTGCTGTTTCCGGAAGAAAAATATCCAATTCGATTTTCTCATTTTTTATTTTGTGAATTTTCATTTTACTTCTCCACTTTTTTAAGAAGAGCAACATTTTCAATATGAAAAGTGTGCGGAAACATATCCACCGGTTGCATTTTAATCAATTTATATCCGCCTTCGGTTAGCAAAGAAATATCGCGAGCTTGCGTTGCAGGGTTGCAACTTACGTAAACTATTTTACTTGGTTGCAAATGTAAAATATCTTTTACAGTTTTTGGATTCATTCCGGCACGCGGCGGATCGGCAATAATCACATCGGGTTTTGGAATTTGTTTTTCTTTAACGTACGGAAGAAACGATTTATTCAAATCCGCTTGAATGAAATTGATATTTACAACATCGTTTATTTGCATATTGATTTTTGCATCTTCCACAGCGGAAGTTACACTTTCGACGGCATAAATTTCTTTTGCCAAATCCGAAATGTAAATAGCAATAGTTCCCGCTCCGGAATACAAATCGTAAACAATTTCATCACCGCTAAATTCGGCAAAAGTTTTCGCAACGTCGTAAAGTTTTTCCGCTTGCAAAGTATTTGTCTGAAAAAACGAATTGGCACTTACTCTAAATTTATATTTTCCGATAAAATCGAAGATGTAACCATTGCCGTAGTAAACCTTTTCGAAATCACCAAAAGCGGTTTGAGCTTTGCGTAAGTTAATGTTATTCACAATTGTGGTTATTTGCGGAATTTCTTTAATTAAATTATCTGCATATTCTTTCATTAAGTTTTCTTCATCGGACGCTGTTACCAAATTTACAAGAATATTATCCGTATGATGAGCATTTTTGATAACCAAATGGCGTAAATATCCCAAATGCGATTTTGTAGAATACGGATTGACGTTACTTTCCTTAAAGAATTTTCGGGTAAAATTTAGAATTTTGTCATTAATTTCAGGCTGTAAGAAACATTCGTCAATATCGAGCACTTTATCGAAAATGCGTGGAATATGTAATCCCAAAGCAAAGTTACGATTTAGAATTTCCACATCCGAATTTATTTCACTTTCGGTTAGCCAGCGCTTATCGGAAAAAGAAAATTCCATTTTGTTTCTGTAACGGAAAATCTTTTCGGACGGAATAATCGGTAGAATTTCAAAATCGTAAATTTTACCGAGATGCTCGAAAATTTCGCGAACGTGTTTTTCCTTGAATTTTGCTTGTATTTCGTAATCCAAATCTTGCGCTTTACAACCACCGCAAGTTCCCGAATATTTACATTTGGGATTTACTCTAACATCGGATTTTTTAATTACTTTTATAGTTTTGGCTTCGGCGTATTTCTTTTTCTTCTTTGTGATTTTCGCTTCAACAACTTCGCCAGGATACGCACCTTGAACAAAAATCACATATTTTTTACCCGTAGCTTCATCTTCAATTTTAGCAATTCCTTTCCCTTCAAACGCGTAATCAATTATTTCAAATTGTGTAGTAAGTCCTTTTTTAAGATTCATATTCAATTAATTTACTTGTGTGCTTCGTAATATTCGTCAACTAACTTTATGTAATGTTCTTTTTCTTCTTTGGAAATATTGCTTGCAAGAAATGAATTTTTGGCAAGCTTGTAAATATCTTCCTTTGTCAAATCAAGGGCTTCGGCAACAGCAAGATAATTATCATTAACATATCCGCCGAAATAAGCTGGGTCGTCGGAATTAACGGTAACAAACAAACCTTTGTCCATCATTATTTTAAGCGGATGCTCCTTGATATCTTTTACTACACGTAATTTAAGATTAGAAAGCGGACAAACAGTAAGTGCAATTTGTTCATCTACCAATCTTTGAACAAGTTTTTCATCATCGAGAGAATGATTTCCGTGGTCAATTCTATCTACGTTAAGAATATCGAGTGCTTCCCAAAC
>CAYZGB010000226.1:0-2504 GCA_964477915.1 uncultured Melioribacter sp.
AATTCAGCATTATTTTTTCTTCTACGAACGAAATTCTATTTCGTTTGGAAATAATGAGCAAAACTTTGTTTCGGACGGAATAAGCCAAATCTGAAAGCTGAAAAGTTTATAACAAACTTCTTTTAATGCAAAAATTTTCAGTTCACAGTTCACCGTTCACTGCTCACAGATTAAAGGTGTCGCTCCTACGGAGCTTAGATTTCATTGACTTTTCCTTTTTCTACAAATATTTCGTCCCTACGGGACTTCGCTTTGCTTGATCGAAACAGAGTTTCTATTGCTATTTCCGTCCGAAACTCAGTTTCGGACGGAGCGGAAGACTGAACGCTGGCCGCTGTCGACTGACCAGTTTACCCCGAGAATCGGGGCTGATAATAATCCGTGTAAATCCGTCGCATCCGAGTTGTCCGTGTTCTATTATTAATTTCAGCGAAAATCACAAAAACTAAAATTCTTTCGTTCACATTTCTTATTTTTGGAATTTGAAATTCAAGGTGTGAGTTATGGCAAAAATCAATCCGCCCAAAAAAGTAAAATTCATCTTTGTAACCGGTGGTGTATTATCTTCATTAGGGAAAGGAATTACAGCTGCATCATTAGGTTTACTCCTTAAACAAAAAGGCTACCAAGTTACTATTCAAAAATTTGATCCGTACATAAATGTCGATCCCGGTACGATGAGTCCGTTTCAACACGGCGAAGTTTACGTAACAGAAGACGGTGCCGAAACCGATTTGGATTTGGGACATTACGAGCGATTTTTGAATATCAACACAAGCAAAATGAACAACGCCACTACGGGACAAGTTTACTACGAAGTAATTTCCCGCGAAAGACGTGGTGATTATCTTGGTGCAACTGTTCAGGTAATTCCGCACATTACCGATGAAATAAAAAGACGACTTTACGAACTTGCCAAAACAAAAAAACACGATATTGTAATTACCGAAATCGGCGGAACTGTTGGAGATATTGAGAGCTTACCATTCTTAGAAGCAATTCGTCAGGCAATGCTTGAACTTGGAAGACACAACGCTGTTTCTGTTCACGTTACTTATGTCCCTTACATTAAAGCGGCGAACGAGCTTAAAACAAAACCTACACAGCACAGTGTAAAAAATCTTTTAAGTTTAGGAATACAGCCGAATATACTTGTTTGCCGTTCCGACGAAAAACTTCCCAACGAAATCAAAGAGAAAATCGCACTATTTTGTAATGTGGAAAAAGAATCGGTAATTTCCGCTTACAACGCTGATACGATTTACGAAGTACCTCTGATTTTTGCCGAACAAAAACTTGATGAAATTATCACAAAAGATTTAAGATTAAATGAAAACGAGCCGGATTTAAGTGAATGGAAAAACTTTGTAACAAAAATTAAAAAACCGAAAGGCGAAGTTAATATTGCCGTAGTAGGTAAATATGTTGAAATGCTCGATGCTTACAAAAGTATTTCGGAAGCTTTTATTCACGCCGGTGCTGAAAATGATGTTAAAGTTAATGTAAATTACATTAGTGCCGAAAAATTTGATAACAATAACGCTTACGATTTTATTAAAGATTACGACGGAGTTTTAGTTCCGGGAGGATTTGGCGAACGAGGTATTGAAGGAAAAATCAGTGCAATTAAAGCGGCACGTGAAAATAAAATTCCATTTTTCGGGATTTGCCTCGGAATGCAATTGGCTGTTGTGGAATTTGCTCGAAATGTTGCCGGATTAACGAAAGCACATAGTTCCGAATTTTCCCGTACACGTCAAGCTGTAATTGATTTAATGCCCGGGCAACGCAACATTCGTGCGAAAGGTGCAACGATGAGGCTCGGTGCGTATCCTTGCGAATTAAAGAAAGGAACAAACGCTTACAAAGCTTACAAAAGACAAACCGTTTACGAACGTCACAGACATCGCTACGAAGTAAATAACAAATTCCGAGAAAAATTGGAAGATGCCGGATTGGTTATCAGCGGAACTTCGCCAGATGGGGAACTCGTAGAAATGATTGAACTTCCCGAACATCCTTGGTTTGTTGCGTGTCAATTTCATCCAGAATTAAAATCGCGTGCCGTTAAGGCACATCCTCTGTTCAGAGAATTTATTCGTGCAGCGAAAGAATACCGGAAGAACAAAGCGGATGAGTAAATTTGTTTTACTTTACATTCTGCTTTTTGCTACAAATATTTTTTCACAATTTATTAAGCCAAGCGACGAAATCGTTTACGAAAAATTTTTAACTGAGGCGTACAATTTTAATTTTCCCAAAGCAAAGAAAATTGCAGATAGTTTAAGTTCGTCCTTTCCGCGTTCGCCTCTTGGGCTTCACGCTATTTCCCTCTTGCAAACATGGTACTACTTGGGTAAAAGAGATGAGAAAATTCTAAATGATTTTTTTGTACATTCGGATTCAACTTTGGAAAAATTCGAGCATTTGGGAAATTTAGACGAAAATCCGTTTTACCTTTTTCGAATTGCCGAAGAATATGCGTTTCGTGCAATTATGTACGC